>JAJYRV010000399.1 GCA_021793935.1 Actinomycetes bacterium
ATACCGATGACGACGTTGATGAAGAGGTAGCCCACGAGGGTGAAGTGCACGACCATGAGCACGTGGCCGATGTGGGTGGTCATCGCGAACACGATGAGTGGGGTGAAGTAGAACAGCAGCATCGATGCGATGAGGTTGCCTGCGGCGATGAGCGGGTGGGACCAGAAGTTGCCCCACTTCGAATGCACGAGCAGCAGGATCCATTCCCGGGGCCCGCGCGAGCCGTCGCGCCGGGCGGGCAATGCCCGCAGGGCGAGAGTGACCGGCGCGCTGAGCACGATGAGGATGGGCACGATGAGCACCATAGCCATGTGGCCGAGCATGTGCGCGCTCAAGAGAACGTGCCCGTAGACCGCCGCGCCGCCGAGGTTGAGGTAGCCGAACACCACGGCGGCGCACACCCACAGCACGGTTCGGTGGATCGGCCAGGCGTCTCCCCGCCGGTGCAGGCGGATCACCCATTTCACGTACACGACGATCATCGCGACGGCGACGAACCCGAAGAGCAGGTCGGGGAAGAATTCGGTGAACCACCGCCCGAGGGTGGGCGGGATGGGTTCTGGCCGCTGGGACAGGATCATCGTGGGGCTCGGCGCATCCACGGGTTCCTGCGGCTTCGGGGTGGCCGTCGAGGCGAGCACGACCGCCATCCCCATCGCGGCGCCCATGATGAGGAGCTCGACCCCGGCGAGGCGCCAGAACTTCTTCGGAGCGGCGTCCAATTGCGCGATGGTGTGCTGGCGGTGCCACCAGCCGGCGATTCCCAGCAGCACGAGCGCGGCGGATTTCGCGAGCACCGTGTACCCGTAGGGGGTGGCGAGATTCGCGAGCGCGCCCACGCGCACCCACGCGTTCGCGATCCCGGAGACGGCGACGGCGACGAACGCCCAGGCGGCGATCGAGGAGTACCGGGTGGCGACGTCGGAGAACCTCATCGGCCGGGCCTTGCGGCGCCGGGAGGTGTCTTTCCGTTGCGCCTCCTCGGGGTGGCGGAGAAGGGTGAACGACGCCATGAGGCACAGCAGACCGCCCATCCACAGGCCCGCGCCGATGATGTGCATGAAGCTCGCGTTCATCGCGAGGTCGTGGTTCTCCGCCCCGGCCGCGTGGCCGGTCACGGCGACGGGGATGATGACGCTCACGCTCATCACCCACGTGAACAGCGCGGTGCCGTAACCGGAGATCGCGGCGATGGCCACGGAGGTGAGGGCGGCGAGGACCAACGCGGTTAGCCGGGCCCGGCCCGCGCCGAGTTCGGTGACGTAGTACAGGAGCTCGTCGATGAACCCCGGCGCTCCCAGCGGCCGGCCGGCCGTCGCGGCGTAGGAGAAGATGATCTGCGCGGCGAGCGCGACCGTCCACGCGGGCGCGCTCACCATCACCATCACCCGCACGCGATCCCATGCGCCGTGGCTGCGCGGGAGCACGAAGGCAAGCAGCATGGTGCCGCCCATGGTCACGGCACTCGCGATGTCCACCAGCACGGAGATGAGCGGGCGCCCCCACCGCACGAGGGCACCGGAATCGGAAAGTAGGGTTGCTTTCGCGGCTCCGGTGAGCGCGAGGGTGAGCAGGGTCGCGGCGATCGCTGCGATGACCGCCCCTGCCACCCACCACCAAGTGCGCTTTTCCGTGGTGGGACGGATTGCGATACTCACCGCTCCAGCCTATCCCCGCACACCCGGTAATGCCCATCGCCGCCACCCCGCCCAGCGGCCCCGTGCCTGTGCGCGCGACCCAGTGCGCGTGCGCGCATCCGTTGTGGGGAAGTGATCCGTGGCCGATGCAGGAAAACCTTCCCCAGTAGGACCAGGCGGTAGGGTGCGGGGAAGGAAGCCCGTCGTAAATGCGCAAAACCTTCCCCAGGAGGACCAGGCGCTGAGAGCGCGGGGAAATAAGCCCGTCACAAATGAGCAAAACCTTCCCCACAGCGCTCTGCCGCGCCGCCTCGGTGGTGAACCACTGGAGTCATTCTCGTCACGTATACCCGTCTCTCTGCACACTTCGGGTGTGCACGAGCGCTGGGGATAAGGCATAATCGCGGGAGTCTGGCCACCAACCGTAACTAAGCGAGAACCATGACGACTTCGACCTCCCGCCTGGCACCAACGACCTCTCCGATCTCCTACGACGAGGGAGAACAGGTCGCTGCGCTCCTTGCGCAGGTCTCTCGGATCTTCGACCAGCGCATCGTGGGTCAGCA
The DNA here is from genome assembly GCA_021793935.1 of Actinomycetes bacterium. The sequence continues at coordinate 2,204 of JAJYRV010000399.1, forward strand.
GGCGCTGCGCACCGCGCTCACCTCCTCGTTGCTCGCGGATGGGCACGTGCTGCTGGAGTCGGTGCCGGGGCTCGCGAAGACCACGGCCGCCCAGACGCTCGCGGACGCGGTTTCCGGCTCGTTCCACCGGATCCAGTGCACCCCGGACCTCATGCCCAACGACATCATCGGTACGCAGATCTACCACTACGCGACGGGGGAATTCTCCACCCAGCTCGGGCCGGTGCACGCGAACATGGTGCTCATGGACGAGATCAACCGGTCCTCGGCGAAGACCCAGTCGGCGATGCTCGAGGCGATGCAGGAACGGCAGACCTCGATCGGCGGCACGGAATACCGCCTGCCGAAGCCGTTCATGGTGCTCGCCACGCAGAACCCCATCGAGGAAGAAGGCACCTACGTCCTGCCCGAGGCGCAGATGGACCGGTTCCTGATGAAGGAGATCATCACCTACCCGGGCCCGGAGGACGAGGTCGATGTGCTCGGCCGCATCTATGCCGGGTCGATCGAGGCCGACCTCAGCACCGAGCCCATCTCCACCGACGACGTGCTGTTCCTGCAGCAGATGGTGCGCCGGGTCTACGTCGATGAGGTGATGAAGCAGTACATCGTCGCGCTCATCAACACCACCCGCGGCGGCGGACCCCGCCCCCTCCCGAACTT
>JAJYRV010000400.1 GCA_021793935.1 Actinomycetes bacterium
CCCGGGAGTGCGTTCCTTCGGGCTCGCCCACATCGAACCCGAACAGATCGTCGCGGGATTCGAGGATATCTACGCCGCGACGAGCGCGTGCCCGCGCGGGTGTACGCACCTGGACCAGTACTGCGCGCTCGATGAGTGGGCGGCGCAGGCGGGCCCGGCCGCGGCCGCGCGGTTGGATTCCCTGCGTCGGCTGCTGGTGAGCCGCGAGGCGCTCGAGGAGTATTAGCCCCGAGCGGCCCGCTCGGTCAGTGGCCGGTCCATCCGCGGATCGCGAGCAGGTGATTCGGCGCGCGTTGGTCGAGGAACTTTCCGCCCAGCCCGACTCCCGCCCAGACGCTGGCGATCGCGGTGAGGAGCCCGACGACGAGGCTGACGTAGCCCCAGCCCGGGGCGAGGAAGATCCCGAGTGCCGCCGTCACCAGCGCCGGGATGGCGAGCGCGAAAGTCGCGATGGCGGCAACGGATTGCACGAGGAGCGTGAACCCGAAGGCGCCCATTCCAGTCGTGGAGAACGGGCTCGTTCCCGGCGGTTGCACGGGGTAAACGACAAATCCTGAGACCGCGAGGGAGAACCCGAGCCCGCCGCCGAAGATTCCGAGCACCGCCCCGAAGAGGGCGGGTCCGTACTGCCAGTCTCCACTGAGGGCGAGCACGAGGATCGTCATCGCGAGCACGGCGGGCAATGCCCAGGTTAGGAAGGCGAAGGCGCGACCGAGCCGGTCATCGCGGCCCCGAGCTCCGGAGGCGATGTGCATCCAGATGGCGGTGGAGTCGTACCCGGTGTCGTTGTGGAGGGCCCAGCCTGCGAAGAACGCGGTGAAGAACGGCATCGCGAGCATGAGCTGGAGCGAAAGTTCTGGCGTGAGGAACAGGACGAACGCGAGGACCGGGCCGATGAGGACGACGGTGATCGCCTGCGTGAAGTACCGCGGGTCGCTGCGCCAGTAGCGCAGGGCCCGGGCGGCAACGGCGGCGCTGGGCAGCGGCAGGCGGAACGTCTCGTGCAGCCGCTGGGGCAGTGCGAAGGTCCCCTTACCCTTCCGGGTGGTGGCGCTCGCTTCGGCGGGCATCGTCATCGCCGGGCCGAGCAGGCGCACCCACACGTACAGGATCGCCGCGAGCCAGGCGAGGGAGACCACGAGGTAGGCGGCGCCGAGCCCAAAACTGCCCGCGGCCACGGCGCCCGGGATCGCCCACGGCGCCCCGAGTGGGGTCCACGCGAGGACCGCGAGCACGGGCGCGCTCGCTTCCCAGATTCCCTGCAGGTCGAGCCCTTCCATCGCAGTCGGCAGGAGCGCCGCGCCGAGGATGAGCACCAATCCCAATCCTGCCGCGATGTCTCGCCCGCGCCGAGAGCGGAGCTGGGTCGCCGCGGCGGTCGTGCACACCCGCGCGAGGGTCAAACAGATCGACAAGCCCCGCACGGCGGCGAGGATCCAGGCGGGAATCGCCGCGGGGGAACTCACCCACGCGAGGGTCATCGCCAGGAGCCCGCCGAGCGTGAGCAGACCTGGAATCGTCACCGCACCCGCGAGGATCAACCCCGCCCCGAAGGCCGGGGTGGGGGTCGTGAAGAGGGCGAACCGGGCCGGGTCGAGCGTGTCGTCCACCCCGTAGGCGAGGAGGGGAACCACGACCCACAGCACGGTGAGCGCCACGCCGGCGGCGACGGCGGGGGCGGAAAGGTCTACGCCGGCGAAGCCAAGGAAGAATGCCCCTATCCCGAGCACGGCGATGATTCCCAGGGCATACAGCGCACCGATGATCGTGAACACGAGCCGCCACACTTCCCGGGAGAGGGTGTTGGCGAGCAGCCGGAACCTTAGTTTGAGGAGGGTCGCAACCATGACAGCCCTCCTTCATGCGTCGGCGCGCCCACGAGTTCGGCGAAGCGGGTCTCCAGGTCAACCTCCCCGCTCACCTCCGCGACGGTGCCGGCGGCGAGGAGGTGGCCTTGGGCGATGACGGCGACGTGCGAACACATCCGCTGCACGAGGTCCATCACGTGGGAGGAGACGATCACGGTGCCCCCGGCGTCGACGAATTCCTTCAACAGCGCCCGGATCGCCGCGGCGGAGACCGGGTCAACGGATTCGAATGGCTCGTCGAGCACGAGCACCGAGGGCGCGTGCACGAGGGCGCAGCCGAGCGCTGCCTTCTTGCGCATCCCCGCGGAATAGTCACTCACGAGCACCTTCGCGGCTTCCTGCAGGTCCAGGACTCCCAGCAGCTCGTCGGTGCGTTCCGCCACGACCTCGCTCGGCATTCCTCGCAGCAGCCCGGCGTATGTGATGAGTTCGCGACCGGTGAGGCGGTCAAACAGCCGCACCCCATCCGGAAGCACGCCCAGGAGCGCTTTCGCTTGTGCGGCCTCGCCCCACACGTCGACGCCGTGGATCGCCGCGGTTCCCGCATCGGGCCGGAGCAGACCGGTGGCCATCGACAGCGACGTCGTCTTCCCCGCCCCGTTGGGCCCGACGATCCCGTAGAAAGAGCCGGTCGGGATGTCCAGCGAGAGGTCGTTGACCGCGGTGTTCTGCCCGAACCGCTTGAGCAGGTTCCGCATCGAAAGGGCGGGGGCCCCGCGGGTGGTCTGGGTTCCGGGTGTCAATGGCGCAGTAGTCATCACCAGCCATCGTAGAGCCCGGGAACAAACGGCGCACGTTCATTGCCCGCGGCCCCTGAGCGTGGGAGCACCGCCGCCTGCACCAGAGGCGGTAGGTTCGGGGTATGAACGATGTCAGCTACGAAGACGATCTTCGCCTTGCCCACGTGTTGGCCGATCAGGTGGACGGCCTGACGATGTCCCGGTTCCGTTCGGGAGACCTCAAAGTCGAGACGAAACCCGATATGTCGCCGGTCTCCG
>JAJYRV010000401.1 GCA_021793935.1 Actinomycetes bacterium
AGCGGTGCCCGCCGCCACGGCCCGGCCAGGGAGAGGGCGACGAGGCCGATGACGACGGCGATGATCGTGCCGGTGAGGGCGAGGCCCGGAACTTCTGAACGCCACCACGGCACGAAGTTCGCGAGGTAGGAGGCCACGGGAAGCGCCGCGATCGACAGGGCGATGACCCGCATGACGCGCAGCACGTTCGTGCGCGGCGGCAGCCAACTGCCGTCGGTCTGGGGCGGGACCTTGCCGATCCGCCGGTGCCACCACGCGTTGAGTTTGGAGATGTTCGGCCGCTTCAACCCGACCGCCACTACTGCGTACAACCCGACGTTGAGCACAACCAGCATGGTGAAGAAGGTGGGGATGATCGGGCGCATCGCCTTGGAGTGGCGTTCGCGGTCCCGCGCGTCGTCCGCGAGCTGCGCGAGGGAGTCGGAGCTTTCGGTCGCGTGAACCGCCCCGCCCTGGAAAGTGCCTCGGGCCCCGAGTTCGGTGAGGATGGTCGCATGCAGGTCCGTGGCGAGGGAGTAGCCGGGCTGGCGGGTGGAGGGGGAGGAGAGCTCCCCGCGGGGCCACCCCTCCCCGGAGATGGCGAGCACCCGCAGGGCCGGTTCGGCGTCGTCGGCGAGCCCGGCGAGGATGACGGTCGCCTCCTCGCCCGAATTGTGGAGCCCACGCAGGATCGCTTCGATGCGGTTGTTGATGATCCGGATGTGGTCGGCGCGGAACTGCTCCGGCGTGGAGTAGGCATCCTTCGGAGCAGGTCGAATCGGCCCGGCATCAATCATCACGAGGTCGTGATCGGTGACGGCGCTAGCGATCTGGGCGGCGAGCCCCTCACCCGGGGTGCGCCGCTCCTCGTAATTGAACACGTGCCCGATCTCGTTGGCGAGCGCCACCCCCGCGCCGGGACCGACGGCGAGGGCGGAGACCCCGGCGTCCCGGAGGTTCCGCGCGAGTGCGCCGAGCTCGGCGGAATAGCTCTGCTCCGCGAGGGCCTCTTCCACTTGCGGCCAGACGGGCAGGAAGGAATCGACCGGGTCCACGAGCACGTCGCACTGAGCGGAGGTGCCCGCGGCGCGTACCGAGGTGTTGATGGCGAGCCAGCCGTCGAGGGGGCAGGCAACGGTGCGGACGCTTCGAACCGACAGCGACCCGACGCTGCCCCCCAGCGCGTCCCAGATCGCCGGGGTGGTCTCCTGGGAGACATCGCTCCACGCCAACCCGGGCGCGCCGATAAAGACCACCTTTTCCGCCGAGTCCTCTGCCTCGGCGGACCCACCCGCCGGATCGGTCTCCGTGGTACCGGCGTGGGCAACGGCCGCGGGTAGCAGCATCGCCAGAAGCGCGAAGAGGACCGCGAAGGCACGCGGCAGGCGGGCAGAACGGAGTGTTGCGGGGGTAGTCATCGCAGCTAAGCCTATGGCCTTGCTCGTGAACGATCGGTGCAGGAAACGCGCAGGTTCCCCGGCAGGGCTGTGCGTGTAACGACTGTCACCGGAGGGGAGCGGCGGGGAAACCGGTAGGCTCGTGCTGTTCTTTCCCCGTTGAGGAGGCACCGTGCGCCGTTGGGCACCCCTATCGACCATCTTGGCACTGACGCTCATCGCCGGCTGCGGGGCAACCGGGGACGACCCGGCCACCCCGACGGAAACGTCCACCACCGAGCCAGCGCCGACCTCGAACGAGGAAACGGGCGACCCCGCCCCGCAGGAGAGCGAAGAGGAAACCGCCGCTGACGACAACCCCGATCGCTTCGAAGGGGTGCAAACGAACGACTTCCAGCGCCTTCCCGGCGAACTCGGCCCCGCGAGCAGGGTGGCGGTAGAAACCGATCCCCAGGAACACACGCTCACCCTCGAGTACGAGGCGAGCGACGGCACCGCGAAGTTCCTCATCAACGGTTACTTCGCCGCGACCGGGCCGATCGAGGACACCTCCGACGAGGAATTTCAGCTCGCCTACTCCAGCGCTGCCGACACCTTCAGCGAACAAGGCGCACGCGTGGAGGAGTGGAGCGGGGAGTCCGATGGATTCGAATGGGAATGCGTACAAGCGCCCGGGTTCCAGGGCGACGGCGCGATCGACCACACCTTCTGCCTCACCCTCGCCTACGGTCGAGCGCTAGAAGTACAAGCACTCACCCTCGTCGAGGACGACGATGACGCGCGCTGGGGGAACATCTCCGACGTCCTTCAGGAGCTCTCCGGCGAATTGGCCGACCTCCCTGCTTAGCGCGAAAGCCGCTGCGATCGGCGCTACAGTTTGACGTGGAAGCCAGCACTGATTTTATTTCCGTCTCATACGTTTGAGGAACCTCCCGCATGCGCTATGCCTACCTAGGGCCCACCGGCACGTTCACCGAAGCAGCCCTACGCCAGGTCATCGGTCCCGATGATGAATCCGTCCCCATGACCGACGTCACCAGCGCGCTCGCAGCCGTGCGCGCAGGGGACGTGGACCGCGCGGTCGTGCCGATCGAGAACTCGGTCGAAGGCGGGGTGTCGGCCACCCTGGACGCGTTGAGCTCCGGCGTGCCGCTCGTGCTCGTCGGTGAGACCCTCGTGCGCGTGGAGTTCGTGCTCGCGGTCCGGCCCGGAACGAAGATCAGCGACGTCGCCCGAGTGGCCACCCACCCACACGCGTGGGCGCAATGCCGGATCTGGGCCTCGGAGAATCTACCCGGCGTCGTCCACGTTCCCGCTACCTCGACCGCCGCAGGCGCGGCGCTGCTCGCGCAGGAGGACGACCCTGGGTACGAGGCCGCGATCGTCGCCCCAATGACGGCCGCCGACTACGAACTGGAAACCCTCGCCGAAAACATCGGTGACAACAAGAACGCGGTCACGCGGTTCGTCATCGCCTCTCGACCCGGCC
>JAJYRV010000402.1 GCA_021793935.1 Actinomycetes bacterium
ATCTTCACGGGGCAAGATTCCAAACACAACCTCGCGATGTACGACAAGCATGGCTTCGAGCACCAGTACGACCAGAACGCAGGCGACCTCACCTACGCCTACTTGCGGAAGATTATCGGCGATGTCGAGGTGGAAAGCTAAGTCGGCGATTTGAAGGTTGCAGGGTGGCCTGCTAGCTTCTCTCGTGCCGCTGCCGGATTGGCGCGGGCCCCAAGCGAAGGAACCCATGACTCGTCGACGCCGATTTGCTGCCCTGAGCGCCGCCGCCGGTTTTCTCCTACTACCGATCGCAGGTTGCACCGGCGCGGACCAAAGCGGTTTAGAAGAAGGCAGCGTTGATGACGACACGGCCGCTGCCGTTGCAGACACTCCCGAGGGCGAGGGCCGCGCGGATTCATGGCGAGAATTAGTGCGAACCGAAGCGACAGAGGGAAGCGATCGGTGCGCTGACCTGCTCCCGGAGGAAGCGGCAGCGCTTGTCGCAGATTTCCTCGGGGCGGACCTGGACTGGGTGAACGCGCTCGGCGACGAAGACCGCGACGCCGTCATGTGCTCCTACGATGCGAACACAGCGACAACGCAGGAGCGAGGAGTGTTTATCGACATCGATCTTGACACCTTCATGTGCGACCCACCCCCCATGGATGGGCCGGAGATTCACGCTGACCCGCCGAAGGAAGAAGATGGCGAGACGCTGGGGGGCGAAGAGGTGGGGATCCGAGAAACAAGCGTCGCCATTTGCACGGAGTCGTCCGCTGCGATCCAAGCCTCGTTGACGGCAGTCGATGAAAGTGACGTGTATGACCTCCTGGCGGACAACGATTTTACGATCGCACTCGCGGAGTCGCTCGTAGAGCACGAGGCGGAGGTCGTCGATGAAGCGATGACGCTGCGCGAAGAGGCACTCGCCGCTGAGGGCTGAACCCTCCCTCAGCGCGGTTCGGTGAACTGCTGCTCGAGCCGCTCGACCTTGGCCGCAATTTCTCCCGCGCGGCCGGGTCGGTAATCGGCCTTCAGCACGAAACTCACCCGCGGGGCGTCTTCGGCGACCGCCTCCACCGCAGCCTTGACGACCGCCATCACCTCGTCCCATTCGCCTTCGATGTTCGTGAACATCGCGTTCGTCTCGGTGGGGAGCCCCGAGTCGCGGATGATCTGGACCGCTTTCGCAACTGCGGGGCTGACCCCGCCGTCGTCGGAGGCACTTTCGGCGCCCATCGGGCTGATACTCAATGCAACAATCATGCTCCTACCGTAGCGGGTGGGCGGCGCGCAGCGAGGGTTGCTACCCTGTGTAGGGATCGCAACTGGCGATGGTGGAGTACCACCGGGGAGCGATCAAACCATCTGCCGTACGTGGCCGTCCGCCTGGGCCGCGATGGTGAACCTACATGGGAGATTTTGTGACCTCACAATCTGTTGCCAATGCAACGCTTGCTGAATTGGATCCGGAAATCGCGGCGGTTCTCGAAGGCGAACTCGTGCGCCAGCGCGACACCTTGGAGATGATTGCCTCGGAGAACTTCGTTCCCCGTGCCGTGCTTCAGGCCCAAGGGTCGGTGCTGACCAACAAGTACGCGGAAGGATATCCCGGCCGCCGCTACTACGGGGGCTGTGAACAGGTGGATATCGCGGAGAACCTCGCGATCGAGCGGGCCAAATCCCTGTTCGGAGCGGGATACGCGAACGTGCAACCCCACTCGGGTGCCTCGGCGAACGCCGCCGTGCTCCAGGCGATCGCCAACCCCGGGGATAAACTGCTCGGCCTTTCCCTCGCCCACGGCGGGCACCTCACCCACGGGATGAAGCTCAACTTCTCCGGCAAGCTTTACGACGTCGCCGCTTACGGTGTGGAAGAAGACACTCACCTCATCGATTACGACGTGCTGCGTGAGCGCGCCCGGCAAGAACGCCCGAAGGTCATCATCGCCGGCTGGTCGGCCTATCCCCGCCAGCTTGATTTCGAAGCGTTCCGCTCCATCGCGGACGAGGTGGGTGCATTGCTGTGGACCGACATGGCGCACTTCGCCGGGCTCGTCGCCGCGGGGCTGCACCCCAACCCGGTGCCGCACTCCGATGTCGTCTCCACGACGATCCACAAGACCATCGGTGGGCCGCGCTCGGGAATGATCCTCGCCGCCGACGCCGAAACCTACGGCCGCAAACTCAACTCGGCCGTGTTCCCCGGCCAGCAGGGCGGCCCGCTCATGCACGTGATCGCCGCGAAGGCCACCGCGCTCAAGGTTGCGGCGGGTGAAGAGTTCGCCGACCGCCAGCGCCGCACGATCGAAGGGGCGCAGATCCTCGCCGAGCGGCTCCTGGCTGATGACGTGAAGAAGGCGGGCGTCTCCGTCGTCTCCGGCGGCACCGACGTCCACCTCGTCCTCGTGGACCTCCGCGACTCCGCGTTGGATGGCAAACAGGCCGAGGACCTCCTGCATGCGGCGGGCATCACCGTGAACCGCAACGCGGTGCCGTTCGACCCCCGCCCGCCGATGGTCACCTCCGGGCTGCGCATCGGCACCCCGGCGCTCGCCACCCGCGGGTTCGGCGAGAAGGAATTCACCGAGGTGGCCGACATCATCGCCCGCGTTCTCGCAGAGGGCGATAGCGCGGACATCGACGGTGCGAAGGCCCGAGTAGCCAAGCTCACCGACGCCTTCCCGCTCTACCCGGGCCTGCAGCAGTAGTTAGGGGAGAACTATGACCGCACGGATGCTCCCGGGGCGGCCGGTCGCCGACGCCGTTTTCGCCGACCTCGCCCCCCGAATCGACGCTCTGGTCGCCGCCGGCCACACCCCGGGCCTCGGCACAATCCTCGTAGGATCGGATTCCGCCTCCGCCGGCTACATCCGGATGAAACAG
>JAJYRV010000403.1 GCA_021793935.1 Actinomycetes bacterium
TGACAGTGACCGGTGATTCCGGCGCTGGTGAGCGCCGTGCTGGCATGTTCGAGCTCCTCGCCGAGCCGGACCACCCGCAGCCCGGCGACTGTCGCCCGAATCTCACCCAGCGCCTCCCGGGAGAGCGATTCGATCTCACCAATCTCCGCCGCTGCTTGGGCCGGATCGACGTCGATGAGTCGCCGCGCCAGTTCGGATTTCACCGTGATCACGGTGAGAGAATGGCCGAGCACGTCGTGCACGTCGCGGGCCACCCGCTCCCGCTCCGCCACGAGTCGATACTGGTTTTCCACCTGGCTATGGTGCGCCTGGCGGATCTCGATCCACCGCGTCATTCCCGTTGCGACCGCAACGAGCACCACGATCGCGCAGAGGAACCACAGGTACCGCCACGCCCCACCTATCGTCAGGGCGATCGCCATGATGACAAGGCACGCGATCGTGATCCCCACCGCCCTCGGAAACGGCTGGTTAAAAATTGCGAAGGCAACGATGAACGGCATCAGTCCAAGGGCTTCAACCCCGATCGACGTGGCAAGAACGCCCCCGATCGCTGCGAGCCCCACCAACGTGAGCGTCCGTATCCGCATTTTGGTACCGCGGCGCGGGAACTGAACGAAGCCGTACACATATATGACGGCGAAAACGACCGTCGCCGCGAGCCCGAGGGCCCGCGGCAGGGGTGGCTTGGCCAGCGCGCTGCTGATCGGGAATGCGAGGAAGACGAGCCAGATAACGCTCATCATCCAGCCGAACCGCTCCCATGGGTCGCTGGGGGCGCCGGCCACTGTCCGGCTCTCCATGTCGGGTGCGCCCCACGTGTCCTCGTGGGGGAGCGGCAGCTCGTCGCCCGCCTCCGCCTCGGCGGCGAGGTGCTGCTGGGCGAGGCGCTGCTGTTCGCTGGCGGTTTCGTCGTCGATCATTATGCGGATCGTACTATTGCCTGGACCGGCCTCGCCGGACCAGCAGGAGCGCCGCGAGTGCGAAGATAACCGCCCAGACCACGAGGTTGAGGATCGGGATCCACAACGGTTCCGGACCGATCGGGGGTCCTTCGGTGGATACGAGATAGCCGTTGGTCACCGGGTAACGGGCAAGGGCCACGTATCCGTAGAGCGGAGTGAACTTCGCGAAGGTGAGCATACCCCCGGACAGCGGGAAGAACACGTTGCCGAGGAACGCGAGGATCACCAGCGCTCCGCTCGCCGCACCGACGGCCGCTTCGGTGGGGAAGAGCAGCCCGGCCATGAGCCCGTACAAGGAGAACACGACGGCCCCGATTAGCACCACGAGGGCGGAGATAAGCCAGGCTTTGCCGGTCCCTTCGGCGCCGGTGAACGTTCCCAGCAGGTAGATGAGGCTGATCGGGATGATCGAAACGAAGAACGCCACCGCGGCTTTGACCGCGACGTAGCCGGCATCGGGCATCGGCGTGAGCCCGAGTTGACGGCCCCAGCCTTGCATGCGCTCCACGGCGGCGATCCCGCCGACGCCGGTTGTCGCGGTCACGGCCCCGTATGCGGCCATCGACGTCATGATGTACATCGTCACGTTTCCGCCGACGATCATCTGCCCGCCGTAAGCCTGGGAAGCGCCGAAGATGATGTACATGAACGCGGGTAGGAGCGCGACGAAGAACATCGTCGTGATGTCCCGGACCACCCGGCGAAGCTCGATTCCTAGATAGGTGAGATTCATTTCCGGACCCCTTCCTCTCGCGCCGCCGCTTCGCTCCCTTGCCGCGACTCCGCATCTTGTCGAGTGAGTGCGGTGAACGCTTCGTCGAGCGAACCCGCCGTTACCTCCAGGTCCTCACCGCCGTATTCCGTGAGCAACGCTAGGGAGACGGCGTCGGAGTCGCCCGCGTGGACGACGACGCGGTCGCCTTCGGTGTGGACAGTATGGACGTCATTGCGAGCCTCAAGTGCAGCAACCGCCTGGGCGAGCGGGGGCACCTGGGAAGTTCCGCCGTCCCCAGAAATGCGTGCGGAGACGATCCGACCGGCGACGTGCGAGCGAATTTCCCGGGTGGTGCCGTCAGCGACAATCTTTCCACCGGCGATCATAATGATTCGTTCGGCGAAGGAATCTGCTTCTTCCAGATAGTGCGTGGCGAAGACGATGGTGCGGCCTCGCCGGGCCTCCGCGTGCATCGTGTCCCAAAACTCGTGCCGCGCGGTGACGTCCATCCCCGTCGTCGGTTCATCCAGGATGAGCAGGTCCGGATCCGGCAGGAGCGCAAGGGCGAAGCGGAGGCGCTGCTGTTCACCGCCGGAACATTTCGATACCCGGCGCTTCGACAGTTCGGATATCCCTGCCCGCTTGAGCGCCTCTTCCGCGGAGATCGGGTTGTCGAAGGTGGAAGCGATGAGCTCGACGGTCTCGCCCACGGTGAGATCTCGGAGCAGACCGCCGCTTTGCAATACCGCTGAGATCTTTCCGCTGCGCACTGCCTCCCGTGCGCCTTGGCCGAGTACTTCGACGCGCCCCTGGGTCGGCGCCGTCAGTCCAAGGACCATATCGAGTGTCGTCGTTTTTCCCGCACCATTCGGCCCGAGGAACGCGACGACGGTTCCCCGTGGAATCTCCAGGGACACGTCATCGACTGCTGCGAGGGGGCGGCCCTGGCTTCGGAACACCTTCGTCACGTTCTCGAGGAGAATCGCCGGTGGCGAGATTGTGTTTTCAAGGGGAGTCATAATCCAACGATGTCGCAACGCCGGCCCTCCCGCGAGAGGGATCCATCATGAAAGTGAGATGACAGTTGTCATAACGCCGCTTCGCCCGGCCGCGCTAAGAGAATCGAGCATCCCAGGAGTCCTCGCCGCCGTACGGCGACTGAAGGGCGGAGCTACTCCCTAAG
>JAJYRV010000404.1 GCA_021793935.1 Actinomycetes bacterium
GAGGTCCCGGCGGCCGTGGCGGCGGTAATACAACCCGAGCGTCACCAGGGCGATCGCCGCGAGGTCGATGCTGATCATCAGCAGCGTGGTCATGTGCACTCCTTGTCTCGTGGCCCGCGGGCGGGCCGGCGGGGATGTTCCTATTAGCGCAACGGACCCTATGAATGCGCTATGAATGAAATGGCGGGCCGCTATGAACTCTGAGCAGGTAATGTAGGAACGAAACCGGGCCGCAGGAGCGAATATGTTGCAGATCGGAGTAGCCGTCTACTTCGTCGTGCTGTGGGCAGGGATCGTTCTCGGGGCCCAGATGCCGCAGTCGTTGCCGCACCTGTTCGCGCTGCTGCTCGTGAGCACTCTCATCATCGTGCCGCTCGCGCCCCGGCTTGCCCGGCTCCTCCTGAAGCCGCTGTGCCTCGCCGCAACCGCGCCGCCGCGCCGCCTCGCGGATTCCATCGCGCCCGCTGAGGAACGCATCCCCGGTGCACCGGGAACACCGGGAGCGGCGCTCGCCCGCGCCCCGGGCGCCGCCCGCGCCCTCCCCCGAGCGACGAGGTCCCACGAACTTTCCCCGCGATAACGCGCTAAGCCGCCCGCGATTTCTGACGACGCCGCTCGGGCCGTGAGGGCATCCGCGCCCGGCGCGGGCTACTTCGCCCTGCGCATCACCGCTCCCGAAAGTCGACCGTGAACATTTACGAATTTGCCCCGATCCGCGTCCTCGTCACCGCGGCCCACTGGGTCGTCACCCACCTGACCGACCTCCTCTACCCGCTCGCCGGCGTGGGGAGCGCCGCGCTCGCGATCGTCGCGCTCACCCTGTTGGTGAGGTCCGCGCTCCTGCCCGTCGGGATCTCCCAGGCGAAAGCGAACGCGACTCGCCAACGCCTCGCCCCGAAGATGGCCGAACTGAACAAGAAATATAAGTCCCAGCCGGAAGTTCTCCAGCGAAAGATGATGGAGATGTACGCCGAGGAGGGGGCCTCCCCGCTCGCGGGCTGCCTGCCGGTGCTCGCGCAGATGCCGATCCTCATGGCCGTGTACGGACTCTTCATCCGCCCGACGATCAACGGCGAACCTAATGAATTGCTCGGCTATTCCCTCTTCGGGGTCCCCCTCGACGCCGGCCTCATCGGCCAACTCAGCGCCGGCACCCTCACGATCGGAGCCGCCGCGCTGTTCCTCACGATCATCGCTCTCATCGCCGCCGTCGCCCAGATCACGCGCCGCAAACTCACCCCCGCGGCCGCTCCGGCACCGCCCGGGCCTGCGGGTTCCGACGCGGCAACGCCTGCGGGTATGCCGAACATGGCGGGCATGACCAGGATGCTCAGTTATCTACCCTTCATGACGGCGGTCATCGCCGCCGTCGTTCCACTCGCCGCGGCGCTGTATCTGCTCACGACGACCTCGTGGACGCTCGGGGAACGCCTCGTGCTCAACCGCAAATACCTGCCGGCCACCTGAGGCGCGCTCGTGCGGATCCGCTAACTCACCCACACGTACGACGCCGCGCCCTGAGCCCGCCCCGCGGCCGCCCGACCAGCGAGCTCGAGCGCCCCGTCCACCGAGGTTCCGCGGGCGGGATGGACCTGCGCGTCTGGCCGCAGCGCCGCGAGTTCGGAACGGATCTGGCGCAGGAACCTATCTGAATGTGCGAGCCCTCCGACGGCGCTCATGATCGGCGGAACGTGTCCTTGTGCCGCCGCGTTGAGGCTCGCGGCGGCGTGGGCGGCGGCGCGGGTGAGGATCTCACGCGCGGCCCGATCGTGATCGGCAAGCTCGATCACGTCGGCGGCGAAGGAGGCGAGCACGCCGGCGCGGTCGGGCTGGGTATAGAACTGCGCGGGCCACTGGAGCGGTTCGCCGAATCGCGCCGTTGCCGCGCGCAGCAGCGCGGCGCCGGCGGGGTCTATCCCGTCGTGCGCGGCCAGCGCGCGGCCGAGCCCGCGCATTCCGATCCACGCCCCGCCGCCGCGATCACCGAGCAGGTGCCCCCAGCCATCAACCCGCCGCCAGCCGTCCGCGCCGTCCCACCCGATCGCGATCGCCCCGGTGCCAAGCGAGATGACCGCCCCGGGGGTTCCGCTAAGGGCCCCGAGGTGGGCGGTTACGGCGTCGATCGCAGCGGCCACCGGCGCGTTGACGATCTGGGCGAGACGGCGGACGGCGCCAGCAGGGTCACGAACGAGGGTGGCGAGCCCCGTCGCGCCGATACCCACCCCCACGATCTGCGGATACAGCGAAGGCCACCGCCGTTCGGCACGGGCGAGGAGGTCGCGGGCAACCACTTCTGCCGACCCTCCCTCAGCGGTGACCGACACCCGCGGGCCCTGCAGCTCGAGGCGCTCGGAGCCGGTCGTGAGCGCGATCCGGCTGCCGGAGCCACCGATGTCGATTCCCAGGAGCATCTGCTCACCCTATTACGAAGGAGTGCCGGCGTTACTTGTTCATGCCGGCGGTCAGCCCCGAAACGATCTGTTTCGTCGCGATGAGGAAGAGGACGACCAGGGGGATGGTGGCGAGCGTCAGCCCCGCGAAGAGCGTGGCCCAGTCCGTTTGGTATTCACCGAAGAACCGGGTGATTCCCACGGGGAGCGTGTATGCGCTCCTATCGCGCATGAGGATGAGTGGATAGAAGAAGTCGTTCCACACCGGCACGAACCGGAACACGACCACGGTCGCGATCGCCGGTCGAACGAGGGGAAGATGCAGCCGCAGGAAGGGCTCTGTTGCAAAAATCGTGAAGCTTGAGCATGCTTGGCGGAGATTGGACGGACGGAACGATGACGGATTTCAAGTGGCGCCATTTCCAGGGTGATGTGATCCTGTGGGCGGTGCGCTGGTATTG
>JAJYRV010000405.1 GCA_021793935.1 Actinomycetes bacterium
GCGCGAGAACATCCGCACGCGGCTCACCGATTCCATCGAAACGGCCTTGGAGCTCGCCGACGGGCTCGTCATCGCCGACTTCGTAGATCTCGATGCGGACGATCCTGGTCGGCAGCGGCGGTTCTCCGAGAAGCGTGCCTGCCCGAACGATCACGAGCTCGCCCTCGATGAGATCGAGCCACGCACCTTTTCCTTCAACGCGCCCTACGGGGCATGCCCGGAGTGTTCTGGGATCGGTACCCGGCTTGAAGTCGACCCTGACCTCGTTATCCCCAACCCCGATCTCAGCCTCGCCGAGGGCGCGGTCGCACCGTGGGCGAGCGGGTCCTCGGAGTACTACCAGCGCATCCTCACCGCCCTCTCGGACGACCTTGACTTCTCGATGCACGAACCATGGAGTGCGCTACCGAAATCGGCCCGCAAAGCGATCCTGCACGGGAAGGATCACAAGGTCCACGTGCGCTACCGCAACCGGTGGGGCAGGGAGCGGCAATACTCGACCGGGTTCGAAGGGGTCATCTCCTTCATCGAACGGCGGCACAGCGAAACCGAATCCGATTGGTCGAGGGAACGCTACGAAGGGTACATGCGCGAGATCGCGTGCCCGGTGTGTAAAGGTACCCGCCTCAAGCCGGAAGTGTTGGCGGTGACCGTCGGCGGCAAGTCCATCGCGCAGGTGACGAACATGTCGATCCGCGATTCCAAGGCGTTCCTCGACGATCTGACTCTCGGGGCCCGGGAAGCAGCGATCGCGGGGCAAGTGCTCAAGGAGATTCACGCCCGGCTCGGCTTCCTCCTCGACGTCGGCCTCGACTACCTCACCCTCTCCCGCGCCGCAGGCACGCTCTCGGGTGGGGAGGCACAACGGATCCGTCTCGCCACGCAGATTGGTTCCGGACTCGTCGGAGTGCTCTACGTGCTCGACGAACCGAGCATCGGACTCCACCAGCGTGATAACCGGCGCCTCATCGACACCCTCACCCGGCTGCGTGATCTCGGCAATACGCTCATCGTCGTCGAACACGACGAAGAAACGATCCGAACGGCGGACTGGGTCGTCGACATCGGCCCGGGCGCGGGCGAGCACGGCGGGCACATCGTGCACTCGGGTTCGTATGAGGAACTGCTGGCGACCGAGGACTCCCTCACCGGCGACTACCTCGCCGGCCGCCGTTCCATCCCCGTACCCACCGCGCGGCGCCAACCCGATCCCGACCGGTGGATCACGGTGAGCGCGGCGCGGGAGAACAACCTGCAGAACGTCACCGCGAAGTTCCCGCTCGGGTGCCTCGTCGGAGTCACCGGAGTATCCGGATCGGGTAAGTCCACGCTCGTGAACTCCATCCTGTACAACGTCCTGGCCAACGAACTCAACGGTGCCCGCACGGTACCGGGGCGGCACGGCAAGGTCACCGGCATCGACTCCCTCGATAAGGTCGTGCACGTCGACCAGAGCCCGATCGGGCGCACGCCGCGGTCAAACCCCGCGACCTACACCGGCGTGTGGGACCACGTGCGCAGGCTCTTCGCCGAGACGACCGAGGCGAAGGTCCGCGGTTACACCCCGGGCCGGTTCTCGTTCAACGTCAAGGGCGGGCGCTGCGAAGCGTGCTCCGGTGACGGCACGCTCAAGATTGAAATGAACTTCCTGCCCGATGTCTACGTCCCGTGCGAGGTGTGCCACGGCGCGCGCTACAACCGGGAGACCCTCGAGGTTCTCTACAAGGGCAAGTCGGTCGCTGACGTACTCAACATGCCGATTGAACAGGCCGCGGGGTTCTTCGAATCCGTGCCGGTGATCGCCCGCCACCTCAACACGCTCGTCGAGGTCGGCCTCGGCTACGTCCGGCTCGGGCAACCCGCGCCCACCCTCTCCGGCGGGGAGGCCCAGCGGGTGAAGCTTGCCTCCGAACTGCAGAAACGCTCCACCGGCCGCACGGTGTACGTCTTGGATGAACCGACCACGGGGCTGCACTTTGAAGACATCCGCAAACTCATGGGTGTGCTCCAAGGCCTCGTCGATAAAGGCAACACCGTTATCGTCATCGAACACAACCTCGACGTCATCAAGAGCGCGGACTGGCTCCTGGATATGGGCCCCGAAGGCGGCGACGGCGGCGGCAAGGTCGTCGCCACCGGCACGCCGGAGGAAGTCGCCGCCAACCCGGCCTCACACACGGGGCGCTACCTCGCCACGGTGCTCAGCGGGCCCGAACCCGAGTTCAAGGCGGTCACCGCGGTTGCGGCGCTCGCCCGGCCAAAAGCAAAGAGCGCGCGCAATGCCGCTAAAGCCAAGGCGGCGAAGGTCAAGGCCACGACCTGATGGCGGATCCCGCAACCTACCGACCCGCACCGGGGGATATCCCCACTGATCCCGGGGTGTACCGGTTCCGGGATGAGCACGGGCGCGTCATCTATGTGGGTAAAGCGAAATCGCTGCGGGCCCGCCTCTCCTCGTATTTCCAAAACCCCGCCGGGCTGCACCCGCGGACCTTCCAGATGGTCACCACCGCCGCGGCAGTGGACTGGACGGTCGTGGCGAACGAGGTTGAATCGCTCGCGCTGGAATACTCCTGGATCAAGGAATTCGAGCCCCGCTTCAACGTCAAATACCGAGACGACAAGTCCTACCCCTACCTCGCAGTAACGATGGGGGAGAAGTACCCGCGCGTGCAGGTGATGCGGGGTGCAAAGAAAAAAGGAACGAAATATTTCGGGCCCTACTCCCACGCGTGGGCGATCCGGGAAACGATGGACCTGTTACTGCGGGTGTTCCCCATCCGTTCCTGCTCCGCGGGAGTGTTCCGGCGCGCGGAGCAGACGGGTCGGCCCTGCCTGCTCGGCT
>JAJYRV010000406.1 GCA_021793935.1 Actinomycetes bacterium
CGGTGCCCGCCGCGCTGACCGAGGTGCGCCGCTGGCTGAATTCTGCGGGGGTGGCGGTGCCCTTCCCCATCGAAGTACGCTTCGTCGCCGCCGACGACGTCTGGCTCTCCACCGCCCACGGCAGGCGCAGCGGGTACATCGCCGTTCATCAATACCTGGGGATGGAGTATCGGGCGTACTTCCGCGCCGTGGCTCAGATCATGGCGCAGTTCGGCGGCCGGCCCCACTGGGGAAAGATCCACTGGTTGCGTTCTGAGCAGCTGCGCGGCCTGTATCCGAGATTCGATGACTTCCTCGCCGTTCGGGACCGGGTGGATCCTACGGGTGTGTTCGCCAACCGGTACACCCGGCGGGTCTTCGGCCGCTAGCTCCCCGCACTTGCGGTGCCTCCGTTCGCGCCGAGAATGACATTGAGAATAACATTGGGGTTGCTCTGCTCGCCGAAACCAACCCCAATGTCATTCTCGAGGAGACCGGTGCCACGTCGATTAGCGCACCGGCGGGGGTAGCCCCTATAATTAAACCTGGTCATTTTTGACCTGGGCCTCTAGCTCAATGGTAGAGCAACGGACTTTTAATCCGTGGGTTGCGGGTTCGAGTCCCGCGGGGCCTACATCCTCAGCGCACCTCGAACGCGGAGTCCCCGAGCGGGGCGACCTCTTGTCGTTCAACGCCGGCCACCCGCGCCGCGCGCGGGCCCTTGTGCATCCACGTGAGAAGATCCTCGACGGCCTCCTGCGCGCCCTCGATCTCGGCCTCCACCCGGCCATCGGGCAGGTTGCGCACCCACCCAGCGAGCCCGGCCCGCTCCGCACGCGCACGGACGTTCGCGCGATAGCCGACTCCTTGCACCTTTCCGCTGACGCTGACGCGATACCGCTTCATTGTTCCTCCGCTCGGGGGCGCTTCGTGCTCGCATTACTGAGCAGGTCTCGGAGCTCCGGCCACGCCCGCGCGAAGCCGGGGTGCAGCACACGCGATGCGACCTCTGGGACGGGCACCCAGAGCAGCTCCAGGCTCTCCGGGTCGGTGATCTGGGGAGAGAATGGCTCGACGACGCGTGCAACGACGGTCGCGTACCGCCAGTATCCGACGTCGAAGACGTGGGTGGTCAACGTGCGCACCGCACCTGCGGGGACGCCCGCCTCCTCGTTAGCCTCGCGCAGCGCCGCCTCCCCCGGCGCTTCCCCGGAGTGCAACGCGCCGCCAGGGATTCCCCACGTGCCCCCGTGATGGCTCCAGCGGGCCCGGTGCTGCAGAAGCACGCCCGCGTCCGGATCCCAGGCAAGGAGGCCGGCGGCGCCGAACCTCCCCCAGAACCGGCCGCGCGGCCCGTCCGCCCAGCCGTCCCCCGGGTCTTGAGGGCCGAGCGCGCGGGCGGGAGGGACATCGAAGCTCATAGCCTCATCGTGTCAACCCCCGCCCGCGAGCGCCAGCCGGGTTTAGATCCCCTGCCACTCGGGCTTGGTTTCGTAGGTGTCGCGGTAGTAGTCGAGGTTCTCGAGTTTGCTCGCGGCCCCTTCATCGAGGAGCACGGTCGCGTGCGGATGGTGCTGGAGGATCGTTGCGGGCCACATCGCCGAGACGGGTCCCTCGACGAGGTTCCATACTGCTTGGGCTTTGCCTTCGCCGCTCGCGAAGAGCACGACGTGGCGCGCCTCCATGATCGTGCCCAGCCCCTGCGTGATGCAGTGCTGGGGCACCTGGTCAAGGTCACCGTCGAAGAAGCGGGCGTTATCGAGCCGGGTCTGAGGCGTGAGCGTCTTGATCCGGGTGCGCGAGGCGAGGGAGGAACCGGGTTCGTTGAAAGCAATGTGCCCGTCGGTGCCGACTCCCAGGATCTGCAGGTCCACGCCGCCGGCCTCCGCGATCTTCGCTTCGTAGCCGGCGCAGGACTGGCGGAGATCGCTCGCGAGTCCATCGGGCGAGTGCACGGCGTCATCCGCGAAGTCGACGTGCGCGGTGAACTCGGTTCGGATCACGTTGGAGTACGCCTGGGGGTGGTCGCTGGCAAGCCCCACGTACTCATCGAGGGTGAACGCCCGTGCGCGAGCGAAGCTCACCTCACCCGCCTTGTAGCGGCGGATCAGCTCCGCGTAGAGGGGAAGCGGCGAGGAACCGGTGGCCAGTCCGAGAACCGCGTCCGGCTTGCGTTCGAGCAGTTCGCAGATGGCGTCTGCGGCGATTGGAGCGATCTGAGTGGAATCCTTGGGAACAATAACTTCCATGCGAATATCTTCCCAGCTTTTCGTTCTCAGCGCCTAATCGCGCTCGACTTTTTACCGCTCCCCCACCGCCGGTACGGCTCCCCTCGTTGAGAGGGCGACGGCAACCGTGATGGCAATGAGCCCGGCAAGTTCACCGATCGTGGGTACCTGGCGCAGACCGAGGAACCCGACCACCGTCGCGGTCGCGGGTAGCAACGCGTTGAGGAGGGCAAACGCCGCCGTTCCCAGCCGCCGGATCGTCACCTGATCGAGCATGTATGGCACGACGGAGGAAAGCAGCCCCATACCGATGATGAGCCCGAGCGCATCCCAGCGAACCAGCCCGCCTGCCCACGGCATTGAGGCGGGCAGGAACAGCAGCGCGGCTGCGATCATCCCCACGGCGAGCGAGGCCTGCCCGGAGCGCTCGGAGGCGATCTTGCCACCGATCACCATATAGCCCGCCCAGAACGCGCTCGCGATGAAGATCGCGACGAGGCCGATCCCGATCTCGCGGGGCCCCACACCGCTCCAGTCGAGGCCGACGAAGCTGATCAGGGCGACTCCAGCGGCCGCGAGCGCGACTGAAACCTTGCCCCGGATACCGGCGGCTCCGCGTGCGGCAACGATGA
>JAJYRV010000407.1 GCA_021793935.1 Actinomycetes bacterium
CGATCACCCCGCAGACGCTTATCAACATCCGCCCCGTGGTCGCCTCGATCCGGGAGTTCTTCGGTACCTCGCAACTCTCGCAGTTCATGGACCAGAACAACCCGCTCGCCGGCCTCACCCACAAGCGCCGCCTGTCGGCGCTGGGCCCCGGCGGCCTCTCGCGGGACCGCGCCGGGATGGAAGTGCGGGACGTGCACGCCTCCCACTACGGGCGCATGTGCCCGATCGAAACCCCGGAAGGCCCGAACATCGGGCTCATCGGTTCGCTCGCCTCCTACGCGCGGATCAACCCGTTCGGTTTCGTGGAGACCCCCTACCGCAAGGTCAACAAGGGCAAGGTGACCGACGACGTCGAGTACCTGACCGCCGACGACGAGGACCGCTACATCATCGCCCAGGCGAACGCGATCATCGGTGAGGACGGGTACTTCGCGAACGACACGGTGCTCGTGCGCACCCGCGGCGGGGAAGCCTCCGACGTTCCCGCCGACCAGGTCGACTACATGGACGTCTCCGCGCGCCAGATGGTCTCGGTGGCGACGGCGATGATTCCGTTCCTCGAACACGACGACGCCAACCGCGCGCTCATGGGTGCGAACATGCAGCGTCAGGCTGTGCCGCTCGTCCGTTCCGAAGCCCCGTACGTGGGAACCGGGATGGAACGCCGCGCAGCCGTCGACGCCGGTGACGTCGTGGTCGCGACCAAGCCCGGCGTCGTCACCGAAGTATCGGCCGACGCCGTCGTGGTTGCCGGCGACGACGGCTCCACCTTCACCTACAAGATCGCCAAGTTCGAGCGTTCCAACCAGGGCACCGCCTACAACCAGCGCGTGCTCGCCAGTGAAGGCGACCGGGTGGAGGTGGGCTCCGTGCTCGCCGACGGCCCGGCGACCGAAGAGGGCGAACTCGCGCTCGGGAAGAACCTCCTCACCGCCTTCATGGCGTGGGAAGGGCACAACTACGAGGACGCGATCATCCTCTCCCAGCGCCTGGTCCAGGACGACGTGCTCACCTCGATCCACATCGAGGAGTACGAGGTCGACGCCCGGGATACCAAGCTCGGGGCGGAAGAGATCACCCGCGACATCCCCAACGTCTCCGACGAGATCCTCGGGGACCTCGACGAGCGGGGCATCGTGCGCATCGGTGCGGAAGTCTCCTCCGGCGACATCCTCGTGGGGAAGGTGACCCCGAAGGGGGAAACCGAACTCACGCCCGAAGAGCGGCTCCTGCGCGCGATCTTCGGTGAGAAGGCCCGCGAGGTGCGTGACACCTCGCTGAAGGTACCCCACGGTGAATCCGGGACCGTCATCGCCGTCCGCGAGTTCGACCTTGAAGACGGCGACGAACTGCCCCCCGGAGTCAACCACCTCGTGCGTGTCTACGTCGCCCAGCGGCGCAAGATCACCGACGGCGATAAGCTCGCCGGCCGCCACGGGAACAAGGGTGTCATCGCGAAGATCCTCCCGATCGAGGACATGCCCTTCATGGAAGACGGCACCCCCGTCGACATCATCCTCAACCCCCTCGGCGTTCCCGGGCGGATGAACGTCGGGCAGGTGATGGAAACCCACCTCGGGTGGGTCTCCCAGCAGGGCTGGGACGCCGGCATCGAGGACGCGAAGAACGGCAAGATCCCCGCGTGGGCGGAAACGCTCGCGCCGGAGGCTCTCAAGGGCGAACCGGGCACCCCGGTGGCGACCCCCGTTTTCGACGGTGTGCAAGAAGAGGAACTCCGCGGTCTGCTCGGGGTGACCATCCCGAACCGGGACGGCGACCGGGTCGTCGGCACCGACGGCAAGGCGCGGCTGTATGACGGCCGCTCCGGTGAGCCCTACCCCGAACCGGTCGCGGTGGGATACATGTACATCCTGAAGCTGCACCACCTCGTGGACGACAAGATCCACGCGCGCTCCACCGGCCCGTACTCGATGATCACCCAGCAGCCCCTCGGGGGCAAGGCCCAGTTCGGTGGCCAGCGCTTCGGTGAGATGGAAGTGTGGGCCCTGGAGGCCTACGGTGCCGCGTACGCGCTGCAGGAACTCCTCACGATCAAGTCTGACGACGTCACTGGCCGCGTGAAGGTGTACGAGGCGATCGTCAAGGGCGAGAACATCCCTGAACCGGGCATTCCGGAATCGTTCAAGGTGCTCGTGAAGGAGATGCAGTCCCTGTGCCTCAACGTGGAAGTTCTCTCTGCTGATGGAACCCAGGTTGAATTCCGTGACGACGACGAGTCGGTCTACCGGGCGGAGGAAGAACTCGGTATTGACCTGTCTCGCCGTCCCGACGCGAGCAGCGTCGACGAGCTGTAACGGCCAGGCGCGCCCCTCTGCCCCGGACGGGCGCGCCCGCCGCCGCAGTTCATCAGTGAATCTCCATACGACTACGGGTCGAAGGAAGTAGGAATAAGTGCTCGACGTCAATGCGTTCGACGAGCTTCGTATCGGACTGGCCACTGCCGAAGAAGTGCGCGCATGGTCACACGGTGAAGTAAAGAAGCCGGAAACGATTAACTACCGCACGCTCAAGCCGGAGAAGGACGGCTTGTTCTGCGAGAAGATTTTTGGTCCCACCCGGGACTGGGAATGCTATTGCGGCAAGTACAAGCGTGTGCGGTTCAAGGGCATCGTCTGCGAACGGTGTGGTGTGGAAGTCACCCGTTCCAACGTGCGCCGCGACCGCATGGGCCACATCGAACTTGCTGCACCCGTCACCCACATCTGGTACTTCAAGGGCGTGCCCTCACGCCTGGGGTACCTGCTCGATCTCGCGCCGAAGGATCTGGAGAAGATCATCTACTTCGCCGCCTACATGATCACGTGGGTCGACGAAGA
>JAJYRV010000408.1 GCA_021793935.1 Actinomycetes bacterium
CGGGCAGCAGCAACGCCGTGCCCGGTGGCACGTTGGAGGTGTCCACGCCGGCGGCGGCGAGCACGAGCCCGTGGTGGGTCTCGACGATCCGCATGATCGACCCGTCGGGGTTCTCCCGCCGCGCGACCTCGCGCACAGTTTCGGAGTCGATCGCCTCCTCGCGGTCCGTCGCAGCGATGAGCCGGCCCTCGGCGCGGGCAACGATCTTGGAGGCGATGACGACGACGTCGCCCGCCTTCGGTCCGACGCTCCCGTCCGGCCAGGTGAGGTGGCCGAGGGTGGGGGTGATGATCGCGGCGATGTCATCGCCGCGGGCGAAGGTGGGCAACCCTTCGAGGGGTTTCACGATGACGGTCACGGGCTCTACCGTAGCGCGGGCAGGATGCCGGCGTGGACGGCCGCGAACCATTCCTCGTCGTTGCTGCCGACGTTGTGCAGGTAGACCTCGTCGAACCCGAGGTCGCGGTAGCCGCGGATCAGATTGGCGATCTCCCCGGCGTCGCTGGTGATGAGGAGGTTGCCGGTGAAGTCCTCCGGGCGGACGAGTTTGGCGATCTGGGCGACGTCGAAGGGCGAGCGCAGGTCGGAGGTGTTGAACCGCATCGCCGCCTGGGGCCAATGCTGGAGCGCGGCGGTCGTGGCCTGTTCGATGCTCGGCGCGAACGACACGTGCAGGCGCACGACCTTGAGTGTCGCGGCCGGATCCTTGCCCGCTTCCCGCGTTCCTTGCCTGAACCGCTCCATCAGCGTGGCCGCTTTTTCCAGTGCACCGCCCATCGTGATGAAACCGTCGGCGTGGCGGCCGGCGCGGCGCGCGGTGAGCGGCCCCGCCGTCGCGATGAGGATCTTCGGCGGGGTGGGCGGCAGCGTCCACAGCCGCGCCCCTTCGAGCCGGGCGTGGCCACCGGCGAAGCGGGTGTCGCGGCCCGCGGCGGAGTTCGTGAACAGTTTGCGGATGAGGTCGGCGGCTTCGAACATCGCGTCGATCCGCTCCGGGGCGCGCGGCCAATGCGCGCCGGTGGCCGCGTCGTTGAGTGCCTCCCCCGCCGAGAGTCCGAGCCAGTGCCGCCCGGGATACATCGCCGCGAGGGTTGCACTCGCTTGGGCGATGAGCACTGGGTGCCACCGGTAGTTCGGGGTGAGCACCGCCCCGAGCGGCCCGGTCGTGTGCGCGCCCGCGGCGGAGAGGATGTTCCACATGAATGGGGCCCGATCGGCGTCACCGGTCCCGGTTGGGGCGGGGATCCAGGGTTGGAGCACGTCGGCGGTGAGGAGTCCGCGGAGCCCGGCCGCTTCGGCGGCGCGGGTGAGGTCGAGGGCGCGGGCGGGGCCGAGCTGTTCGAGCATGAGGGCGAGCCCTACGTGTACCATCTTCGCCGCCTCTACGGATTCGGCAGGGCCGCGGCGATGAGGGGCTGCGCGGCGATGTATTTCGCCACGAGGTCGCGGGCCACGGCCGCGGAGTCGACGAGGGGGTGGACCCCGAATGCGTGCCAGGCACCGGAGCGCGAACCCGCCCGGACGGCGGTGATAAGGGCCCGATCGGCGGCCTTGACGGCGGTGATGAGGCCCTGCTGGTCGAGGTCGAGGTCCGCGGCAGGGCGGATCTGATGCACCCCGCGCCCATCCACTTCGCAGGGGATTTCGATCACGGCGTCGCTGGGCAGCGCGGAGATCGCGCCGTCGTTGGGTACGCCCAAGATCATCCGGTGGCGTTCCCCGGCGAGGAGCCCGGCCATGAGGTCGACGGCGACCTCGTGGTAGCCCCCGCCCAGGTCCTCCTCCTCGCGTTCCTCGGTGCGGGCCTCGGCCATGTAGGTCGCTTCCCGTTCGGCGAGGGTGGTCTCCCAGAGTTTCCCGGCGATCTGGGGGTGTTCGGCGACCTGGTCGTAGAACCCGCCCTGCTGGGCGTCGAGGAACTCCCCGCGGGTCGCCTCCGCGCCGGTGATCGAGGCGATCGCCTCGCGGGTGAAGTGGTAGTAGTACAGGTACTCGTTCGGCAGGGCGCCCATCGCCTGCACCCACTCGATCCCGAGGGTGCGCGCCTCCTCGATCTGCCCGAGCAGCCCCGGGTCGGCGAGGAGTCGGGGAAGGTGATCGACGCCGTCGATAATGAACGTGCGCAGCCACCCGAGGTGGTTGAGTCCGATGTAGCCGATGTCGGCGTCCTCGAGGTTGACGCCGAGCACCCGGGCGACCCGGCGGACGAGGCCGATGGGGGTGTCGCAGATCCCGACAACGCGGGGGTTGTGGGTGCGCATCGCTTCAGTGATGAGTCCGGCGGGGTTGGTGAAGTTGATGATCCACGCCTCGGGGGCGAGGCGCGCGGCGCGGCGGGCGAGATCCTCCATGACGCCGAGGGTGCGGATCGCGTAGGCGAGGCCGCCGGGGCCGATCGTTTCCTGGCCGAGTAGGCCGCAGGAGAGCGCGACGCGTTCGTCGAGGATCCGGCCCTTGGTGCCGCCCACCCGAACGGCGGCGAAGATGACGGCGCTGGCGCGCAGCCCGTCGTCGAGGTCGGTGGTCGTGTGGACGGGCAGCGCGCCGGCTTCGGGCACGTCAGCGAGGACGCGGGCCATCGCCGCGAGGCGCTCGGGGTCGGAATCGGTGAGCATCACCTCGGTGATCGGCACGCGGCCTTTCGCCCGGGCGAGCGCTTCGTACACGAGTGGCACCCGGAAACCGCCTCCGCCGACGATCGTTAGTCGCATGTGATCACGTTACCGCGACCGGCGGGCTTTCCCACCCGCGGGGCAAACCTGGCAGACTCGGGCGTATGACGTCGGGACCATACGAGTACATTTCCCAGTACCCTGCCTTCTCC
>JAJYRV010000409.1 GCA_021793935.1 Actinomycetes bacterium
CGCCTCGTGAGCGAGGTCCGCCTCGCTCTCGCGCAACTGCGCCATGATCGCCCCGCGGATCTGCCGGTCGCTGCCGGCCCACGCCTGGGCGCGGCGCAGCGGCGCATTCTCGGGGTACCCCGCCTCCCGCCAGGCACATGAAGTGAGCGGACACTGGCGGCACGCGGGGCGCCGAGCGGTACAAACGAGGGCCCCGAATTCCATCACGGCGGCGTTCCACAACGCCGCCGCCTCCCGTTCCCGGGGCACCAGGCGCTCCGCCCGGGTGCGCTCGCGCGCCCGCACGTGCGTGGGAGGCAGGGCGATGCCGTCGAGTGTGCGGGTGAGTACCCGTCGAATATTCGTATCGAGGACGACGGCGCGCTCACCGTGGGCGAAGGACCGCACCGCGGCCGCGGTGTAGGGGCCCACCCCCGGCAGGTCGAGGAGGTCAGTTTCCGCGGCCGGCACCTTCCCGCCATATTCCGAGTCGATGATGCGGGCGGCTTCCTGCAACTGCAGCGCTCGGCGCGGGTATCCCATCCGGCCCCACGCGCGGATGACCTCCGCGGGGGCGGCCGCAGCGAGATCGCCCGGCGCGGGCCAACGTTGCATCCACTCCTGCCAGACGGGCAGGACCCGCTGGATCGGGGTCTGCTGACTCATCACCTCAACGACGAGGATGCCCCACGGGCCCGGATTCTCCTCCCGCCAGGGCAGGGGCCGGCCGTTGGCAACGAACCACTCGCTGACTTGGGCAACGAGGCGTGATGCGGAAGGGGCCATGAACCCCCAGTCAACCACGTTCTCACCCAGGGTGTGGCACCGCGAAATGGCCGGCCACATGCGTTAGATTTCGAAATGTGAGTAATCGCGGTTCCACTGGGCAACCCGGGCAGCGGCGGCAGCCCCCACGCACCGGGCAATCCCCACGCGCCGGGCAGGCGCGGCGGCCGTCCCATACACCCCGCCCCGATCCCCGCACCTTCCGGCGCCGCCGGATCGTCGCCCTCCTCATCGTTGTTATCCTCCTCGGCGGGATCATCGCGGGCGCGTGGGCGCTGAAGAACCGCTTCTTCCCCTCCGCGGCCTCCGAGCCCGAGCCCGCGCCGTCGCAGTCGACCGGGCCGAGTGAGGAGGACCTGGCCAACCCGACGGACTGCGCGGTCGAATCGCTCGCGCTCAGCGTTGATCTCGCGGCGGACTCTCTCCCCGCCGGACAGCCCGCAAACATCCCGATAACGGTTGAGAACACCGGCGAGATCCCCTGCCTCGTCGATGTCGGCAAGGACGCGCTCACCCTCACGATCAGTTCCGGGGATGACACCGTGTGGTCCACCCGCCATTGCAGCGGTGGTCTCCCCGAGGAGCGGCAGCTGTTGCTCGACGTCGACGCGAAGGACACGACTGTCCTCGCCTGGGACGGCGATCGCAGCAAGAAGGGCTGCTCGGAGGATCAGGAACAGGCAAAACCGGGCACTTACCGGGTGAAGGTGAGTTTGGAGTCGGGTTCAGCGGAACTCGACGAAGAACAGGTCTTCGGTCTGCACTGACGCCCCGGTCAGACGAACCGCTCCAGCAGGCTGGATTCGGCTTGCCGGCTGAGCCCTTCGCGCACCGCGCGAGCGCGGGTGGCGCCGACCCCGTCCACGGTTTCCAGATCTTCGATCGAGGCGGCGAGCATCCGCTGCAGGGTCCCGAAATGCAGGACGACGGAGTTGACCACGGCCGCCGGCAGGCGAGGGATCCGCTTGAGCATCCGGTACCCGCGCGGGCTCACCCCAGAATCCAATGCTTCCCCCTGGCGCCCACCGAGGCGAAGCACCCGCGCGACCTTCGTGAGGTCGAGCAGCTCGGTAGAACTCAGTGCGGCCAGCCCGCCCAGAACGCGAGCTTCGGTGACCTTCTCATCCAATTCCACGTAGTCGCGGATGAGGACGGTGAGGTCGGGGCCGATGCCGGAGAGCATCTCGTCGAACTGTAGCGCCAGGAGACGCCCGTTGGTGCCCAGTTCGAGAAAATAGTCGTCGATCTCCTCGGAGATCCGGCGCACCATTTCCAGCCGTTGAGCAACAGTGACGACGTCACGCACCGTGACGAGGTCTTCGATCTCGAGCGCCGATAGGGTGCCGGACACCTCGTCCAACCGGGTCTTGTACCGCTCCAACGTCGCGAGCGCCTGGTTCGCTCGGGAAAGGATGATGTCCGAATCCTCGAGCTCGTGGCGCTGACCGGCGACGTACAGGGCGACGATCCGCATCGAGGCCGAGACGGAAATGACCGGCAAGCCGGTCTGCTTCGCCGCCCGTTCGGCCGTGCGGTGCCGGGTGCCCGATTCGCTGGTTTCGATCCGTGCGTCGGGAAGGAGCTGGGCGGCCGCGCGCATGATCCGGTTGCGGCCAGGGTCGATGACGATCGCGCCGTCCATCTTCGCCAGTTCCCGTAATCGCGTGGCAGAGAATTCCACGTCGAGGTGGAACCCCCCGGACGCGATCGTGTCGACCGTGTCGTTGTGACCGAGAACGATGAGCGCACCGGTGCGCCCCCGCAGGATCCGCTCCAGCCCGTCTCGCAGCTCCGTCCCGGGAGCCACCGAGGCCAACGCTTCCCGAAGCTGATTAGGCAGTTCGCTCAAACCCGCCACCTTTCTTCCGCGCGCGTGCCCCTAGTCTATGGTGCGCCCGCGCCGTCCGGAGCGTGCGCGGCGGGCCCGGGGGGCGAAGGTCACAGGGGAGGTCTACGCTGAAGGCATGAAGTCTCGGGCGCAGTACGTGTGTGAGGAATGTGGATGGACCACGATGAAGTGGGTCGGTCGGTGCGGGGAGTGCCAGGCGTGGGG
>JAJYRV010000410.1 GCA_021793935.1 Actinomycetes bacterium
GAACCATCAGCCGGAAGATCAAACACCGCCGACCCATCGGCCCACGTCGCCGTCACCGGGAAAGTCGTCCCCTCCGGGAACTCACCCGCCTCAACACCCGAAAGCACCTTCCGCAAATTGAACGTGCCTTCAGCGGCCTCGTCCTGCTGGTAGGTGTTCGTCACGGTGACTTCTTGGGTTTCACCTGCGGAGATCTCCAGGGTTTCTGAAGAGAACTCAGCACCAGTGAAGGTGTAGCCATCTAGATCAGGCACATCAATCTCATCGAAGGAGACCACCGTGCCCACAGGCAGGTCCTGCGGACCGGCAACCACCGACCCATCAACGGGAAGAGCGAACTCCTCCTCAACGACCTCACCATCGATCTCCCACGACGCAACGACCCTAAAGACCGTATCGCCCGGGAAATCACCGGCCTCCACACCATCAAGAACCTTCACCAGATCAAAACCACCCACCTCAACAACGGGGTCGTCATCGCAAGGGAAGCGTCCCTTGAAAAGGTTCGTGTGCAGCTCCTTACCACCCTGGAGGGCAGTGAGGTTCTCCGCGATCAGCTGGCCTTCGAACTCCTTGCCGCCGTCGCTTTCAGGGGGGAAGACGATGTGCGCATTTGGAGCATAGATCGCGCCCCGAACGGGCTCATTGGCCGTGGTGACTTCGACCTCGCCGTCAATAGCGCTGAAGTCGAACAGAATGTGGCTGATCCCTTCCTTGACGCCATCGTCCTTACCCGCAAAAGAGTAGGACGGCAATGTGACGGTGCCATTCACCACGTCCGTGGGGCCTACGGTGATGACAAGGAAGGAGGATTCAGAGTATCCCTCGAGCTTGTATTTCTCGATACCGTCAAAATCAGAGAGGGCGAGCCGGCTCGGACCCTCACCGCTGAGCGTGATGGTCTGGTCATTGCCCGCAGGCGGGGCAACATCCTGCCAGTCAGTGAAATTGCTGATAACCGATGCGCCCTCATCCGCGGGGAAATGCGAAAGCACGTCCCCATCGATCCCCCAGCTTTCCTCAGCGGATTCGAGATCGATCCAGGGTTGCACCGCGGAATCAATTTGCGGGCTCTGATTGTTTCCGTCTTCCGGGAAGAAGGTAGTACCGTCGCCACCAAACATCGGCCCGAACGTGTAACCATCCGGAGTGGTGTGGTCACCGATCTTGGCCCCGGCCTCAGCGTTAGCACCAGTGGCGCCATTGCCCTTCACCTGGACCACCTTGCTATCGGAGGCGAAACGCTGAATGAGAACTCGGTTCTTTTCACCATCGATCGTGGGGACGTCGTAGTCCGCGTTTCCACCGACTCCCCCGTGGAAGATCGGGTACTGGCCGCCGTCGTGGCCGCGTTCGTCGCCGAACGTAGCGGTACCGCCAACCGCGAGGGTTCCCTCCAACTCGCTATTGGCGAGGATGGCGTCCTCTTTGACGAAGAGGGTGTAGCCGTCCGTTGAACCAGTCGGGGTAGCTGCGCCCATCGGGTTCACCGGGGTGCACTCGGCAGTCGGGGTCACGGGAGCAGCGGCGGCAGGAGCGGCAAGACTCGCCATGCCACTACCGGCGACCGCCAGCGAAGCGGTCGCCGCAAGCAGACGCCGCCAGCGATGCGGCTTGCTCCTCCAACTCGAATGAGAACTCTTGACTCGTGCAGACAAAATGGACCTCCCGATCGCAAAAGCGGTGATTGAAGAATCGCGCATATGAATGGTGTTTACACACGCTCGTCGGACCCGCCCCCAACAGGCAGTTTAACTTATCCGATTAACTTTTCAAAAAAAGCAACCAAGCAGCCCGCAATATGGACCACTTCGCGCATTTCATCCAGCGCTACGTTGCGCTCAATGGGTCTGGCGCCTACTTTTGAGCCCCGTCAGGACCCCTCGTCTGCAGATCCAGGCCGATTCGCCAGGGGCGTCCGGATCCGCTTTGGGCCCACCCAGATCAACCGCCGTGAGGAGGTGGCTGGCACGCGTGCTCACCTGTTCCGGGTGTCACGTCACCTTCGTGGTGCTCCCCGATATCGTCCCGCCTATCTGCGCTGAAGAGACCGCGGACACTGCGGGAGGTTTCTACCCGCGGGCATGACGAAGGGGCAGGCCCGATACCTCGGACCTGCCCCTTTGCTGGTGGCGGAGCGCCTAACTAGGCGGTGACCCGCTTCCAGATGCGTGTGCCTGCTCCGACTGCGATCAGCAGTCCAGCTGCGATCAGCGCCGGCGCAACGCCGTCACTGATACCCGTGTCCGGCAGGGTCGGCACCGATGAGTCATCGTCGCCTCCCCCTGCGTCGGGATCCTCGGATTCGTCTTCATCCGAACCCTCGTCGTCGGGATCCTCGACGACCTCTTCGTTCACGGTGATCGAAACGGTCGTTTCGCCGGAGGTGACATCCTCGATGGTCTGTACGGCGGTGATCTCGTAGTCGCCTGCAGCGAGGCCGGTGGGAAGGTCGATTGACCATTCACCATCAACAACCTCAGCGGTGCCGACTTCCTCACCGTCGACCGCGAGGGCAACAGTGGCTCCGTTCAGGCCGGTTCCCTCAACGGCGGGTACTTCGCCTTCGTCGAATGCGTCACCGTCTTCGGGGGAGGTGATCGCCGGCGCCGCGGGAGACACGGTCACGTTAGCGGTGACCTCCGCCGACTCTTCGCCGTCAAGCACCTGGCTCGCTACGAGTTCGTGCTCGCCATAGCCCAGGTCAACGGCGAACGACCATTCACCATCTTCGTCAACCTTAACCGGCTCGCCGACTTCCTCACCGTTGGCTACCAGCGTGACTTCCGCGCCTTCCAGCCCAGTACCGGTGACTT
>JAJYRV010000017.1 GCA_021793935.1 Actinomycetes bacterium
GCAACCTACCCCGGGGCGGGGGCGACGATCGGGCAGGGCATCACGCTCGGGTACGTCGCAGCCCGTGATGCCGCGGGCCTGCTCGGGTAGAACCCTCACGTGCACGGGGCGTCCCCTTCACCGAGCGGGCCGACGCCCACGGCCCGCGGGCGTCCTCGGATACCTCGCCGGCGGGATATCGAACCGTCCCCATTCGGCCTCGCGGGGCTCACCGAGGCGAGATTCCCGCCCATCGCCGAGAGATAAATGTCACTGTTTCTCTCCTGACCAGCGGCCATGGCGCGGACGAAGTTCCCAGATTGGTTGACTACGATAAACCCATGGTTAGGTCGGGCCCTGAAACTACACGTACGGAACTCCTTTACGCCGCAGCACTAGAGATCGCCGAACGCGGGTATAGCGGCGCGTCGTTCTCCTCCGTGGCCGCGCGCCTGGGATTGACGAAGGGGGCGTTTGCGTACCACTTTCCAACGAAGCAAGCCCTCGCCGTCGCCCTCATGGAAGAGTTCGATGAAACGTTCAGCAACGCGGTGGCGCACGCGCGGGAGGATTTTCCCAGCGACGATCTGCGTACCGCGCTGTTCGCGCTCCGGGAGATCGAGGCGAAGGCGGACGCCGAACCCGTCGTTGCCGCCGCGTTCATCCTCATGTGCGACCCGCAGCCGCCCGTGGAGGAGATCCACGATACGTTCCGGCGCTGGATCGCCACGTTCATCGAGTTCCTCCAGAACGCGAAAGCCAGCGGCCAGGTGGAGCTGTCGGTGCCGCTGGAAGACGCCGCGGACTTCCTCGTCATCTCCCTGCTCGGGCTCACCAACCTCAGCCACCGCACTTTCGCCCGTTCCAGCGCGAAGGACCAGATGCACCTGCGGTTGCTGTTCTCCGCGCTCGGGGTGTCCAACACCGAGGCGCTCATCACCGAAGTGCTCGGAGTGCCCCAGCCCTGAGCGGCAATTTCGTTCCTCTCCCCTTTCCCTGCCAGACTGAAGGAAGCTGCATTGCCATCGCCCCGGCCGGGGCAGGAACGAGGGAGGAAAATGCCGATCAGAATCGGAATCGTCGGTTACGGAAATCTTGGCCGCGGTGTTGAGTTGGCGATCGCGGGGCAACCCGACCTCGCGCTGGCGGGAATCTACACCCGGCGCGCGCCCGAGGCGCTCACGCCCGCGACGCCCGCTCCGGTCCGGCCGTACGAGGACCTCCTCGCCGATGACCTCGCCGCCGCCGAGCGAGACCTCGACGTGCTCATCCTGTGCGGAGGGTCACGCACCGACCTACCCGAACAAACCCCCGAACTCGCCGCGCGATTCACGGTCGTCGACTCCTTCGACACCCACGCCCGCATCCCCGAACACTACGAGGCGGTCGGGGCGAAGATTTCTGCGACGACGGCGATCATCTCCACCGGTTGGGATCCCGGGCTGTTCTCCATCAACCGGGTCTACGCCGAGGCGGTGCTGCCCACGGGGCAGACCTCCACCTTCTGGGGCAAAGGACTGAGCCAAGGACACTCCGATGCCGTGCGCCGCGTACCGGGAGTTGCCGCCGGGGTGCAATACACCATCCCTGCGCCCGAGGCGATGGAAGCGGCGCGGGCGGGCCGGGCAGGGGAGGCGCCGGCGTCCTCGAAACACGAACGTCACTGCTACGTCGTGCCCGAGGACGGGGCGGACCCGGAGACGATCCGGGAAGCGATCGTGACGATGCCCGACTACTTCGCGGACTACGACACGACCGTGGAGTTCATCACCGCCGAGGAGCTCGAAACCAACCACCAGGGGATGCCGCACGGGGGATTCGTCATCCGCTCCGGGCTCACGAGCGCCGAGTCCCGGCAAGTCATCGAATACTCCCTCGCGCTGGGCTCCAACCCCGAGTTCACTGCGAGCGTGCTCGTTGCCTATGCCCGCGCCGCCCACCGCCTGCACACCCGCGGCGCGCACGGGGTGTTCACCCCATTCGACATCGCCCCCGGGCTGTTGCACCCGGCCGACCCGGCTCACCTTCGAGCCACGATGCTGTAGGAGGAGAACGTGGCCACCATCGCCGAAATCACCGGCTACCTCAACGAACTCTACCCACAAGACACGGCCGAGGCGTGGGACGCGGTCGGGCTCACCGTCGGCGAACCGGACGCCCGCGTGGGCACCGCGCTGTTCGCCGTCGACATTGATCCCATCGTCGTCGCCGAGGCGATCGACCTCGGCGCGGACCTCATCGTCACCCATCACCCGCTGTTCCTGTCCGGAACGATCACCGTAGCGGCGAACACGCCCAAGGGCCGGATGGTGCACGACCTCATCACCCACGGGATCGGTCTGTACACCGCGCACACGAACGCCGATATCGCCCCGAGCGGCGTCAACGACTCCCTTGCAGGTCTCCTCGGTCTGGAGCGCTGCGAGCCGCTCGCGCCCTCCACCCACCCCGGGGCCCACCCGGGCAGCGGACTCGGCCGGGTGGGGGTGCTCCCCACCCCGATGCCGCTGCGCGCCTTCGCCGACCGGGTCGCCGAGGAACTACCCGCGACGGCGCACGGGGTGCGGGTGAGCGGCGACCTCGATCGCCTAATCCACCGGGTAGCGGTATGCGGCGGTTCGGGAGACTCCTACCTCGACGCCGCCCACGAGGCCGGCGCGGACGTGTATCTCACCTCCGATCTGCGCCACCACCGGGCGAGCGAGGCGAGCCACCAAACCGGCGCACCCGCCCTCATCGACGTCGCCCACTTCGCCTCCGAATGGCCCTGGCTGCCGGCGGTGAGCGCGAAGGTCGCCGGCAGGTTCGACGTCGTTACTCACGTGAGCACCCTCAACACCGACCCGTGGACGACTAGGCTGGCGAGTACAGATGAAGGAGGCACGAGGTGACCACTGCACCACCGGCGGATCAACGCCGCCTACTGGATATTCAGGAACTCGACACCCGCCTTGCGCAACTCGCCCACCAACGGCGTACTCACCCCACCCTCGAGACGCTCGCGGAACTGCACGACCGTGCCGGTGACCTCGACCGCGCGCGCACCCAGGCGGCCGTCACGCTCGGGGACGCCCGCAAGGAACTCCTCAAGGCCGAAACTGACGTGGAGCAGGTGCGCACCCGCGCCGACCGCGGGAAGGAGCGGTTGAACTCCGGTCAGGGCTCTCCCAAGGAGCTGCAGAACCTCACGGCGGAACTGGAGGCGCTAGCGCGGCGCCAGAACGTGCTCGAAGAGGCGCAGCTGGAGCAGATGGAGGCGGTTGAGCAAGCCGAATCCGATATCGCGGCGATCGAGACGCAACTGGAGGCGTTGAACACCCAGATCGAGGAAGTGACAGCCGAGCGGGACGAGGCCTTCGCCCAGATCGACGGCGAAACGGAGACGGTCTCGGCGTCCCGGGGCCGGCTCACCGAAGGGATTCCCGAGGAACTGCTGAGCCTGTACGAAGAGGTCCGGGAACGCACGGGCGGACTCGCGGCCGTCGCGTTGCGCGGGGAGAACACCGTGGGCGTGCAGGTACCGCTGAGCCTCACCGAAAAAGCCGCGATCAAATCGGCACCGCCGGAGCAGGTGATTCAATCCGAGGACTACGATTACCTGCTCATCCGGGTCGATGACTAACTCAGCAAGGTGAGTTCCAGCACGTGCGTGCCGGGCTTACCTTCCGCAAGGGTGACCTCGGCATACTCGATGCCCAAGAGTTCGCGGGCCGCCTGGGCCACCTCGTCCACCGTCGCGGGTAGCTCTCCGTTGCGGGTGAGCAGGTGGCGGGTGAGCACACCCCGGTGGTGTTTGGCGAAATGGGAGACGACCACGGGCTCACCCGCGCGCATCTCGACCGCCTTGACGTGTACCCACGGGCAGGTCGGACGCCACAGCCGCACGTACGGCCCGGACCGGCAATCGAGCACGAGGCGAGGCGCCTGGGCGTCCATCACCTCGCTCACCTCCGGGCTGAGGAAGGGGATCGGCGCGCCGATCCCGGGGAGTTTCGCCGCCGGTGGGAGCCGGTAAGCGGGAATTTCATCGCTCGGGGCGAGGAAGCCGAAAACGGTCGAGGCGATCCGCACGTGCGCCCGGGCCCGCTCGGCCGCGGTTCGGGGGAGGTCGGTGAGCCCGGCCGCCGCATACAACACCCCGGTGTAGACCTCGCTCGCGGGAGCGGTGGGCGCCTGCAACAGATGGATGTTCGCCTCGACCTCGGCCGCGGTGCTGGGCGGGGCGTTGATCGCGCCGGGCCCGCCCGCGGAGGCCTCGGTGAGTGCTTCGATGACGCGGGTGCGCGCCTCGGTGAGCTCCGGGTAGGAGAGGGCGGGCAGGTCCACCGGTCCCCCCGAGGTAGGAGTGGTCTTGCCTTCAGATGGGGGAAGCAGGATGAACACCACGCCAGGCTAGCGTAAACTAGGAGGCGGGTGAGCCGGCTGGGCGATCGCGTCGCAGGAATGCGCCGAGGAACGTCCGGGCTCCGCAGAGCACGGTGGTGGGTAACACCCACCCGGGGTGACCCGCGGGAAAGTGCCACAGAAAACAAACCGCCGCATTGCGTGGTAAGGGTGAAAAGGTGGTGTAAGAGACCACCAGCGTTTCAGGCGACTGAAGCGGCTTGGTAAACCCCACCGGGAGCAAGATCAGACAGCACGCGTTTTCGGACTGCTCGTCCGATGCGTGCGGGTGGATCGCTTGAGGGGCAGGGTAACTTGCCTCCTAGATGGATGATCGCCGCCAGCCTCGCGGCTGGTCACAGAACCCGGCGTATAGGCCGGCTCACCCATACAAGAAAAATCATCCGCGGAATATCAAGGGAAACTAGGTGTCGGTGCCTGTGACCTTCGGTGCAGTCCGCACAGAGTCCGCACCAGAAAACGTTAAGACGCTGTCAACCGCCGACCTCGTACGCTCCTCGGAGTCCTCCCAAAGATGGGAATAGGTATCCAGCGTCTCGGTTGCGGACTTATGTCCCAGCCGCGCCTGGACGGTCTTCACGGACTCGCCATGCCGAATCAGAAGCGAAGCGTAGTAGTGGCGAAGATCGTGGAACGTTGCCTCAACCTTCGCCTTCTTCGTGAGTTTCTGGAAGTGCTCATTGAAGGTCGATCGCCGCTGCAACAGTCCAGTAGCCGAGTTGAAAACCGTGTCCTTCGGGCCGGTGCCGAACAATCACTATCCGCAGCCCGAACCCACCTCAACCACCGTCAACAGGGGACTCCAATACGCCGCCGCCCTTGGCGAATAACAAATCGAGTTCAGAAGCCGAAATCGTCAAGGATGTTATAGGCGATCTCATCAACGACATCGTCCGTCTTCTTGTTCAATCGTTTCTGGATCTCCTCCTCCGAGGCGTCCTCGGGAACCCGGATCTCAAACTCGCGTTCAATCGACATACTGCTTTCCCCTTACATTAGGTTGAGAACCCCAAGCCCCCAGACAGTGGCGGACGATGCACAGCCAGACCGAGCAGTCGTCAGAAGGCGCGCCAGAATGAATTCTCGGCCGAGTTCATGAACGCTTGGAAGTCTGGGCCGTTCATCCACTTCGCGAATAGGAGTAGGCCGACGAGGGCGAACCAGAACCACCACCGCTTATGAAGTGGCTGCCTGGCGTCCTCCTGTCCACTGGGCGGTTGCTGCGGCATCTGCTCTACGGGGTAGTAGTTGCCGTCACTGGCCAAGTAGTGAGTCTCATCGTCGTGGATCGCCATGTTATTAACCTAGCCGACCCTGCTCCGGTCCGCAGGCAGTCCGCATAGGGTCCGCAAGAACCTCAATACAGCACTATTAGCGCCAACGGCTCCCGCGAGGGGAAACCGCGAAATCGTGCGGCCTTCAAGCGTTCCCATCACCTTTCAATAGCACCACAAAAATGGGGTGCCAATTCCCGGCGTATAGGCCGGCTCACCCCCGCTGGTGCACCGCGAACGATCCCGCACCGACGATGCCCGCGTGGTTGCGGAGCTCGGCGGGGATCATCTTTGCGCGGGTCTTGATGAGCGGCATGAACTTCTTGTGATCCTTCGACACCCCGCCACCGACGATGAACAGGTCGGGGGAGAAGAGGAACTCCACCACCTCGAAATACCGCTGCAGCCGCACCGCCCACTCCTCGTAGCTCAGCCCCTCCCGATCCTTGATGGAGGCAGCCGCTCGAGTTTCGGCGTCGTAGCCATCGATCTCCAGGTGCCCCAGTTCCAGGTTGGGCACGAGTCGGCCGTCGTTGACGAGGGCGGAGCCGATCCCGGTGCCCAGCGTGATGGTCAACACCATCCCGCTAATGTTCTGTCCGGCCCCGTATAGGGTCTCGGCGTAACCGGCGGCATCGGCATCGTTCATCACCGTCGCCTCGATGCCCACGTGTTCACGTAGCAACTCCACGAGGTTACGATCGATCCAATCGCCGTCCATATTCACCGCCGACCGGCACACCCCGTGCTGGATGATCCCGGGGAAGGTCACCCCGACCGTCGCGTGAGCGGGCACCTCGAACCGAGTGAGAATCTCGCGGATGGCCCCCGCGACCGCCTCCGGCGTGGCGGGGCGGGGCGTGGGAATGCGGTACCTGTCATCAAGAAGAACGCCCGTCGTCACGTTGACGGGCGCTCCTTTGATCCCCGAACCGCCGATGTCGATACCGAAAGCGATCTCCGAGCTGGTGTAGTCCATGCGGACAAGTCTATGGCGTGTTCCTCGGCAAAGGTGAGAGACTGGTCGGTGAGGCAGGAGGAAGATGATGAGGAGTAGAAGGAAACGCCCGGACGCCGAGCATGCCTACTACTACAACACCGAGACCGGTGAGGTGGAGCACGGCATGCACAGTCCATTCACCTACCGCCTCGGCCCCTATCCCACCCGGGCAGCGGCCGAGCACGCCCGCGAGATCGCCCGCGCCCGTAACGAAGCCTGGGAGTTGGAGGATCGGGAGTGGAACGATGATCTCGACGGTGAGGACGACGACCTGTAGGAGTGCGCCCACTATTTGATCTCGACGCGATCGGCGACGGCTTAGCTTTCGCGCCCCACCTGGCGGAACTGCGGTCATCACTCGCGCATGGAACCTGCGTGATCCAGGCCCCGCCGGGGTCGGGGAAGACCACCCTCGCTCCTCCCGCCATCGCGGTCCACCTCGAGGAAGCAGGCGGGGCTCAACGCGTCCTGGTGACCGCGCCCCGGCGGATGGCCGTGCGGGCCGCGGCCCACCGGCTCGCGTTCCTCGACGCCTCGCCCGTGGGCGAGCGGGCCGGCTTCACCATCCGCGGGGAACGCGCGCGTAGCGAGGGAACCATCGTCGAGTTCCTCACCCCCGGGGTCCTGCTACGGCGCCTACTCACCGACCCCGAACTCACTGGGGTAGGCGCGGTGATCCTCGACGAGGTCCACGAACGTAGCCTGGACACCGACCTGCTGCTGGGGATGCTCGGCGAACTCCGGCTGCTGCGCGAGGATCTCCTCCTCGTGGCGATGTCCGCGACGCTCGATGCCGAGCGGTACGCGCACCTGCTCGGGGGCGCACCCATCGTGCGCAGCAGCGGCGAGCAGCACCCGGTAGCGATCCACTACGCCCCGTTTCCCGGCCCACGACTGACCGAACGCGGAGTCTCCAGAGAGTTCCTCACCCACGTGGCCGCGACGACCTCGACCGCCCTCGAAGGCGGCGGGGATAGCGACGTCCTCGTGTTCCTGCCCGGCCGCAGCGAAATCAGTTACGTCACCGATAAGCTCACCCGCGCCCACCCGGACCTGGAGGTGCTGCCGCTGTTCTCCGGGGCGGGGGGCAGGACCCAACAGCGGGTCCTGGCCGGGCGGGGGCCGGGGGAGCCGCGCCGGATCATCGTCGCCACGTCGGTCGCCGAATCCTCCTTGACCGTCCCCGGCGTGCACACGGTGGTGGATTCGGGTCTCGCGCGAGAACCGCGCCGCGATGCCCAGCGGGGGATGACCGGCCTCGTGACGATCACCGCCTCGCGGGCGGCGAGCGAACAACGCGCGGGCCGGGCGGGCCGGCTCGGTCCCGGCAACGCCTACCGCTGCATCGACGAGGCCGCCTTCGCTGCCGCACCCGCGGCGCCCACGCCGGAGGTGGCGGCGGTGGATCTCACCCCCGCCGCCCTCATGCTCGCGTGCTGGGGCGCCCCGGGCGGGCGGGGAATGGCGCTGCCCGACCCCCTGCCCGCGCGCGCCCTGTCCGATGCCCACGCAGTGCTGCGCGACCTGGGTGCCCTCGACGCAGAGCTGCGCCCCACCTCCCTCGGGCGCGAACTCGCGCGCCTACCGGTCGACCCACGACTCGGGCGCGCGCTTCTGGAGGGCGCGGCGGGCGTCGGCGCGGAGGATGCCGCGGAGACCGTTGCGCTCCTGGCAAGCGACGCCCGGGCCGAGCAGGCGGACCTGCCCGGCCTGTGGCGGGCGATGCGATCGGGGCGCCACCCCGGCGTGGCCCAGTGGCGCCGGGAGACCCAGCGACTGCGCCGACTCCTGCCGCACGCGCGGGAGGGCGCCGACCCCGCGATCCGGATCCCGCCCCGGGAGCGGCTGGGCTACGTCGCCGCGCTCGGCACCGGCCGCCTCGCCCGCCTCGACGGGCACAGTTACCTGCTGAGTTCTGGCACCCGCGCCGCCTTGCCCGAGGCGAGCCCGCTCGCGGGTGAACCGTGGCTCGCCGTCACCGACGTCACGCGCAGCAGTTCCCGCCAGGCGGGTGGAACCGGGGCGCTCATCCGGGCGGCAGCGCCGATCTCCCGCGACCTGCTCGACCTATTCGCCACCCCGCAGACCTGCCGGG
This sequence comes from Actinomycetes bacterium, assembly GCA_021793935.1. Next base: position 8,753 of record JAJYRV010000017.1, read on the forward strand.
AACTGCGGGTCGAGGGGGGTCAGGTCCGCGCCCGGGAGGTCGTGCGGTTCGGGGCGATCATCGACTCCTCGACGCCCGTGCCGAGCACGTCCGCCGAGAACGGCTCGCTGCTCGCCCAACACGTCCGCTCCCACGGGCTCGACGCGCTTCCGTGGACGCCGGAGGCGCGCCACCTGCGGGGCCGGCTCGCTGCCGCTCGGCAACACCTCGGGCGGGACTGGCCGGACGTCTCCGACGAGGCGCTGGGCAGCGACCTGCAGTGGCTGCAGCCATACATCACCGCGCCGCAGTTGACTGCCATCCCCGTGGGGGAGGCGCTGGGGAACCTCGCCGGGGACCGGCGGCACGAATTGGACCGGCTCGCCCCGCCGAGCATCGAGGTTCCCTCCGGCCGGCGCGTGCGGCTGCGCTACCCGGCTCCGGGCGCCAGCGGCGCCATCACCGCGGCGGTGAAGTTGCAGGAGTGTTTCGGGCTGCGGGAAACCCCGAGGATCCTCGCCGGTCGGGTGCCGCTCACCTTCGAACTCCTCTCACCGGCCGGGCGGCCCTTGGCGGTCACCGCGGATCTCGCCTCGTTCTGGGAACACGCCTACCCCCAGGTGCGCGCGGAGAACCGGGCGAGGTACGCCAAGCACCCGTGGCCGCAGGACCCGTGGGCACATCACGCGACCTCCGCGACGAAGCGGCAGCTGCAGGGGCGCAAATAGGGCCGAGCCCGGCAAGGCCCTACTGCTCGAACGTGTGCGCCTGCGAGGGGAACGTTCCGGAGCGGACGTCCGCGGCGTACTCGGCCGCGGCGTGGCGCAGTTCCCGGCCCAGTTCGGCGTAGCGCTTGGCGAAGCGAGGAGACCACTCGCCCATCCCCGCCATATCCAACCACACGAGCACCTGGCCGTCGCAGGCGGGGCCGGCTCCGATCCCGATCGTGGGGATCTGCAGAATCTCCGTCACGCGCGCGGCCACCGGGCCGGGGACCATTTCCAGCACCACCGCGGCGGCGCCCGCGTCCTGCAAGGCGACGGCATCCTCGCAGAGCTGTTCGGCGGCGTCATCCCCGCGGCCTTGCACGCGTTTGCCCCCGAGCACGTTCTCTGACTGCGGGGTGAACCCGAGGTGCCCGACGACCGGGATCCCCGAGTGGGTGAGCAGCTCCACGTGCGGGGCAAGCCGGGTGCCGCCCTCAATCTTCACCGCGTGGGCGTGGCCCTCCTTGAGCATCCGCACCGCGTTCGTCACCGCGAGTTCCGGGGACATCTCGTAGCTACCGAACGGCAGATCCGCAACGACCATGGCGCGCTTCGCGGCGCGACTCACCGCCCGGACGGCGGGAAGAAGTTCCTCCATCGTCGTTGGCAGGGTGGTTTCGTGCCCGAGCATGTTATCGCCATAGGAATCCCCGACCAGGAGCATGTCCACCCCCGCCTCATCGAAGATCTGGGCCGTCGGCGCGTCGTAGGCGGTGAGCATCGACAGCCGTTCCCCGCGTTCCTTCGCGGCCCGAAGGTGGTGCACACGCACCCGGCGGGGCCGGTCTGCGGTGACGGGCGGAAGCGCGGATTCAGTAGGGGTGGATGGCATGGGTGGATACCTCTTACGTTGTTACCGGCCCCGCATCGCGCGGCGATCGGGGCGGACCTTGGTCGGGTCGACTCCCTTGGGGATCGGCAGGCGGGTCTGTTGCAGTGCTCGCATCCGGCGGGAGATCTCCCCGACCTGGTGCTTGGTGAGCTGAGGTTTGAGCCGTTGGATGTGCCGAACGAGTTTCGGAAGGGAGACCTGCCCCTCATCCCGCCCGCACTGGATATGGACCACCGGCACGTTGGGAATCACACGATTCACCTTGCGCGCTTCGGTGTTGAGCAGCCTCTCGACCCGACCTGCGGGGCCCTCGGAGATGAGGACCACGCCGGGGCGGCCGACGATCCGGAACACCATGTCCCTCGTGCGCGGATCCACACCTACCGGTTCGCTTTCGATCGACCAGCCGCGGCGGATGGTTCCCAGCGCTGCCGACACCGCTCCGGGCTCCCCCTCGATCCGGGCGTAGGCGAGGCGTTCGGCGCGCCGCCCGAGGAACCACGTGGCGATCGGGAAGGCGAGCACCAGCCCGGTGATCCCGCTGAGGATCGGATGGCCGGTCCAAAAACCGATACCGACACCGAGGCCGACGGTGGCCACGACGATCGCAAGAATGATCCAAACCGTGCTCGATTCTTGCCGCTGGACATCGACGAAGATGTCCCGCACCTGGTGATACCACCGGCGCTTCTTGACTTTCGGGGGCTTTTGTTCAGCCGATTTCTTTCTAGCCATGATGTTCCGATCTTACCCGGCATTTCCACCGCGACGGGCACGGCGTAAGGTGGAAAGATGGATCTGCACTGCCCCGCCATCGTCGTCTGCCTGTACCCGGGCGAGGCCGTGCCGCGGCAGGCGGGTGGAAGCCGCGTGGACGTGGGCTACCTTTACCAGCTGAGCGAAGACGACGTGGCAGCCGACCTGCCGCTCCGACCTGCGCCGTCGGGCAACTTCTGGCAGGCCTTGGCCGAGATCGCGGATGCGCATCGAGGGGAGGGGGCAGCGGTGTTCGCCCCCGCGGAACTGCTCGCGCAGGTCGGGGCGATCGGGGCGACGTTCAGCGTTGATTCCCGTGGTCCCGTGCGGGTGTGAACCGGCCGGTGCGCGGGCTGTGGATAACCCCCACGCGGAGGCGGACTGCGTTTAGCTAAGGGCATGTCCCACACGGCCACCGACGTTCCCGGTCTCGCGATCACGGGGATCGCGGGGTACAGCGCTCACGGTCCCATCCACACGGGCGTGTGGAGGGGCCTCGACGTTTCGGTCCGGCGCACGGGGACCGGTTCGGTTCCCCTGGCCACCCGGCGCGCACGGCTGGAGCGGTTGACGGCGATCAACTCACCGCACGTAGCGAAAGTCGTCCACGTCGCCCGCACCGAGGCGGGACTGACGATTCTCAGCGAGCACGTGCCCGGACCGACCCTTTCGACGCTGCGCGCGGGCAGCCGGGGGCTCGACCTGCGGCAAGGGTGGCGCCTGCTCGCAGATCTGTGCACGGCACTCGCGGCGTTGCACGAACGGGGGATCATCCATGCCGACGTCTCGCCGTCGAATATTCTCGTCCGCGGGGAGCGGCCGCAACGGGGTAGAGCCGTGCTCGTTGATGTCGGGGGAGAAGAGGATTGGGAACTGGGTACGGTGGGGTTCCGCGCACCGGAGATTGCTACGGGCGCCCCCGCCTCCCGGGCCGGGGACGTGTGGTCCGCCGCGCGGGTGGCCGTGTGGTCGGTGCAGGAGGACCACCGACTCTATTTCCATGAGGTGCTCGCGAACGCGTTACAGGACGATCCCCGGGGCCGCCCCAGCGCGCGCGAACTCGCCCAGCGTGCCGAGCCCGAGGCCGCGCCGCAGCTGGACCTGCCCGATGAGGCCGAGCTCGCCAGTGCCCACCTGCGGGCGAAGGCCAGCAGCGAGCCCACGACCCGGGCGGGGCGGCGGCGCCGCTCCCGCCCCCGCGCCGCTGGTAAGAAGCTGCTCGGGGCGGGCGTGTTCCTCACCTTCCTCCTCGGCGGCTATCTGCTCGCCTCGGGGATCTTCGATACCGGCGGCGGGCCCGAGGGGCACCCGGGGGCGGACCTCCCCGCCCCCGCGGATGGCGACAGTCCGCGCCTGGGCGAAGCGGTACGGGCGCTCACGGAGCTGCGCGACCGCGCACTTGCGACCCACGATGAAGAGCTTCTCGCCCGGGTGAGCCTGCCCGCCTCGAAAGCCGCCCTGGCCGACCGGGCGCTGCTGCGGAGCTTCCGGGGATCACGCCCGGTCGGGTTGGCGACGACCGTGGACGTCCTCGAGGTCTCCGAGAACGGGGACGGGCCGGTCGTGACGGCGATGCTCACGCAGTCAGGATTCACCTGGGAAGGCGGCGCTAACGATGGGATATCGGTGGCGGCCTTGCCGGCGCGGTGCACCCGGATCCATTTGAGGGAGGTGGACGAGGAGTGGTTCGTTCACGAGGTCAGCGCGTGCGCCGCGGAGGAGATCTCCGGGTAGGTGAACGCGAACCCGCTATCGAGCAGCGCCCGGGGCACGACCCGCTGGGACCGGAGGATCTCCGCGCTGAACCCGCCGAGCGCGAGGCGCAGCGCTGGGGCGGGGGCGGGCAGTAGTGCCGGGCGGTGGTGGGCGCGGGCGATCTGCCTGGTGATCTCGCGATTGGTCGCCGGGTTGGGCGCGGTGAGGTTCACCGGCCCCTCGAGCTCGCCCTCGAGGAGGAAGATGGCGGCGCGCACCCAGTCCTCAAGGTGGATCCAGGGCCACCATTGGCGCCCATTTCCCAGCGGTCCGCCGAGGCCGAGTTTGATGAGCCGCAGCAGCGGAGTGAGTGCCCCGCCGGCGGGGGTGAGCACGATTCCGGTGCGCAGAAACGCGGTCGGGTGCCCAGCGCCGAGGGCTGGGGTAGCCGCCGATTCCCACTCGCGGCAGATGTTCGCGAGCACGGTGGCGCCGCTGGGGGCGTTCTCGTCGGTGAGCGCCTCGCCGGTGTCCCCGTAGTAGCCCACGGCGCTGGCCTGCAAGTACCGGATCGGCCGGGGGATCTGCGCGAGGGCATGGGCGAGCGCGTGGGTCGGCCCCGTGCGTGAGGAGCGGATCAACTGCAACCGGCTTCGAGTCCAGCGTTTGTCCCCGACCCCGGCGCCACCCAGATTGACCACCGCGCTCACGCCGTCAAAAACGGTCAGAGGCGGCGGCGCCGGTGGCGCCCACTGCACCGTCTCGACCGCGTCCTGCGGGTGCGGTGGGCGGCGCACCAATTGCCGAATCCGGCGGTGGGAAAGGGCGCCCTGCAACGCGCCACCCAGGAGGCCGGAGGCGCCCACGAGAAGAATCACCATTGCGCCAGTCTTGCAGATGGCCTGAGAAAACACTGCGGGGCCCAGCCGTGGTGTGGCCGGGCCCCGCGTGAATCTCGGGAGAGGATCAGAGTCCGAGGTCTGCTTCGAAAGCGCCTTCCTCGATCCGGTTCTTCACCTGAGAGAGGAACCGGGAGGCGTCGGCGCCGTCCACGAGCCGGTGGTCATAGGAGATCGACAGGTAGACCATGTCGCGGATCGCGATGTTTTCGAAACCATCGGCGTCCTTAACCACCACGGGGCGGCGAACGATCGTTCCGACCCCCATGATGCCCACCTGGGGCTGCAGGAGGATCGGGGTGTCGAACAGCGCGCCCCCCGAACCGGTGTTGGTGATCGTGAAGGTGCCACCGGACAGCTCATCGGGCGTGGCCTTGTTATCCCGGGTGCGGGTCGCGAGATCGGCGATCTTCCGCGCCAGACCGGCGATGTTGAGGTCGCCCGCGTCCTTGAGCACCGGCACGACGAGTCCGCGTTCGGTGTCGACGGCGATCCCGATGTTCTCCGAGCCGTGGTAGACGATCTCCTCGCCTTCGATGGAGGCGTTGAGTTTCGGGTAGGCCTTGAGCGCTTCCGTCGCCGCGAGGGTGAAGAAGGGCAGGTAGGTGAGGTTGACGCCTTCCCGCGCGCGGAATTCGTCCTTCGCCGAGCGGCGCAGGCGAGCCACCTTCGTCACGTCCACTTCGAGCACCGTGGTGAGCTGCGCGCTCACCTGCAGCGATTCCACCATCCGGGCGGCGACGATCTTGCGGAGGCGGGTCATCGGCTCCCGGGTGCCGCGCAGGGGCGATACCTCGGGGGTCGTTGCAGGCTTCGCCGGAGCAGCGGCCGGGGCGGGAGCAGCGGGCGCGGCCTGCTGTTGGGCCGCTTCTGCGGCGGCAGCGGCGTCGAGCACGTCCTGCTTGCGGATCCTGCCGCCGACGCCCGTGCCGCTGACGGCCGAGAGGTCGACGCCCTTCTCCGAGGCGAGTTTGCGCACGAGCGGGGTGACGTAGCCGCCGCCGGTCGCCGTGGCAGCCGGGGCCGGTTGTTCCTGCGCGGGTGCGGGTTCTTCCTTCGGTGCGGGTGCCGCTGGGGTTTCCTGCGCCGGGGCGGCAGGCTCAGCCGGAGCGGGTTCCTCCTTCGCCGGCTCTTCGGCCGGGGCGGGAGCAGGTGCCGGTGCGGGCTCGGCGGGAGCCTCCGGCGCCGGGGCGGCAGGGGCACCGGAGCCGACGTAGGCGAGGGTCTCGCCCACCTCGACGGTTTCGTCTTCCCCGACGACGATCTCTACCAGGGTGCCGGCGACGGGGGAGGGCACCTCGGTGTCCACCTTGTCCGTGGCGACCTCAAGGAGAGGTTCGTCCATCTCGATCTCTTCACCGATCTCCTTCAGCCACCGGGTCACGGTGCCTTCGGTGACCGACTCGCCGAGGGCAGGCATGGTGATCGCCTCGCGATCGCCGTCGCCGGATGGGGCGGATTCCGCAGAGGCCGGTGCTTCCTGCGCGGGGGGTGCCTCCGGCGCGGGCGCCTCCTGGGCCGGGGCGGGTTCTGCAGCTGGCTCCTCCGCCTGGGCGGGGGCGCTTTCGGGTTCCTCGGCGCCGGCACCCGAGCCGTCACCGATCCGGGCGAGGTCGGTGCCGACCTCGACGGTGTCGTCCTCCTGCACGAGGATCTCCTCAAGCACCCCGGCGATGGGGGAAGGGATCTCCGTGTCGACCTTGTCGGTCGCTACCTCGAGTAAGGGTTCATCCACCTCGACCGTTTCACCCACCGACTTCAGCCAACGGGTCACGGTGCCTTCGGTGACGCTCTCACCAAGAGCGGGCATTTGCACTGACTGT
>JAJYRV010000018.1 GCA_021793935.1 Actinomycetes bacterium
GAAAACATCTTGATCACGGATGTACCCGTCGTACTGCTCGGCATCGAGGTAGAGCTCGGCCAGCCGCGGATCGGCGTTGAGATCCAGGGACCATAGGTCGCCCGGTTCCGAACGACTTCCTCGCGCCGGCCGCTCTCCCGCGAGAGCCGCGCCCGCGGCGTCCGCCCCGTAGAAGTGGCGCGCTCCCGCGGCGACGACCGTTGCCGGAGTGTCATCGAGCCACCAGTTCACGAGATCGAAGTGGTGGGAGGATTTGTGCACGAGGAGGCCGCCCGATTTCGCTTTCTCCCGGTGCCAGCGGCGGAAATAGTCGGCGCCGTGGACCGTATCGAGCATCCACTCGAAGTGAATCGAGGTGACCTCACCGATGTCTCCCCTAGCGATCACTTCTTTCAGCGTGGAGTTCCGCGGCGAGTACCGGTAGTTGAACGTCATGACGACGTCGAGTCCCGTCTCCCTCGCCGCGTCGCTGATCTCTTTGCACCCCTCTTCGGTGGTCGTCAGCGGCTTTTCCACGATGACGCGCGCCCCTGCGCGTAGCGATCGGGAGACCAGGTCGGCGTGCGTGTGGTCGGGGGCCGCGACGATAACGGCCTCGACCTTCTCCTCCGCGATCATTCGCTCGAGGTCTGCGGGCCCGTAATGACGAACCGGCTCCTGCCCCGCTTCGACCAGGAGGCGGTCGTAGTATGCCATCCGGCTCGGATTCGGGTCGCACCAGGCGACGAACTGTGCGACCTCTCGGTGCTCGCTAAGGCCCGCCTGGATAAACATCTCGGCCCGGTGGCCGGTTCCTACGACGGCGTAGCGTCGCCGAGGGTTCGCAGACATTACTTCTCCTCCATGAGTGAAAGCGTTTACGCACCTATGCTAGCGCTGTTGCGAACACCCAGGTCAAGGCTTAGCGCGAAGCGATCTGGGCCGCGAGGTGGCCGGCCCCGTAGCCGTTATCGATGTTCACCACGGCCACGCCTGGGGCGCAGGCATTGAGCATGGAGAGCAGCGGGCCGATCCCCTCGAATGCCGCCCCGTAGCCTACCGAGGTAGGTAGCGCGATGACCGGCACTTCAACGAGACCCGCGACGACGCTCGGCAGGGCGCCGTCCATTCCCGCGGCGACCACGATGACATCCGCGGATCGCAAGTCCGCCAATCTGCTCAGCAACCGATGCAATCCGGCAACGCCAACGTCACAGATCGTCTGGGAGGCCCGGCCGAGGTAGGTCGCGGTGAGGTGGGCTTCCATCGCGACGGGCACGTCCGAGGTCCCGGCACTGGCGACGAGCACGTTTCCACCTGATGGTTCTGGCGGATCCGGCGGCCACGCCAGAAGGCGGGCCTGGGCGTGGTAGACGGCGTCCGGAAGCACCTCGGCAACCGCGCCGGCCTGCTCCGGGCTCGCCCGGGTGAACAGGGTCTGCTCACCGGAGGTGCGCACCTTCTCGGCGATGTGGGTGAGTTGGGGAATCGATTTGGGTTCGCACAGCACCGCCTCGGGGTAGCCGCGCCGGCGGGTGCGATCGACGTCGAGGAACACCTGCTCCGACATGTTCGGGAGAGCAGGAAGGTCGCCCGCGCCGTTATGCGGGCACACCATTGACCTCGATCAACGGCAGGGTGAAGGCCCCCGATTGGATCCCGCGCAGGTCCAGCGCGACGAAGGTGAAGCCCGCGCCGGTGCCGAGTGCCCAGATCTCGTCGTGGAGCGAGGCCGCCCGCGCGATCTCCGCCACCGGCAGCTCGACGCGCGCGATGTCCCCGTGGTGGCGCACCCGGCAGTCGCTGAACCCGAGCCGGCGGAGCCCGCCTTCCACGGTGTCCACTTGGCGCAGTTTCTCCGGGGTCACTTCTTCGAAGTGCGGGATCCGGGAGGCGAGGCACGGCGCTGCGGGTTTATCCGCGACCGGCACCCCGTAATCCCTCGCGACCTGCCGAACGAGCGCTTTGGTCATCCCCGCGCGGGAGAGGGGTTTGAGGACTTTATGGTTCGACGCCGCTTGGGAACCGGGCCGGTCCGGCCTGCGGGCGTCGTCGGCGTTCTCGCCGTAGGCGACGGCGACCAACCCCAGGTCCGCCGTGACGTCTTCGGAGATCCGGGTGAACAGTTCGTCTTTGCAGTGGAAGCACCGGTCGATCCCGTTCGCCCGGTACTGAGGGTTTTCGCCCTCACGGGTCGGCACCTCCACGACCCGCGCCCCGATCGCGCGGGCGGTCTCATGCGCCCGGGCGCGCTCATGAGTTGCCAGGCTCGGAGATACCCCCAGGAGCGCGATGACGTTCTCCCGCCCGAGTTCGGCGACGGCCAGGGCGAGCACCGTAGCGGAATCCACCCCACCGGAATACGCCACTCCCAGGGGGGCGTGGCCGCGCAAGTGCGTACGCGCCCGCGCCGCCGCTTCTGCCGCAGTCAAAGCCTTCGTCGTCATTGATACCTCCAGGACGGTCCTTTCCCCATCATGAGGGCCGGGCTTCCCCGCGTCTAAGAGTTGCCGTGGGTTGCCACCGCTCCTAACCTGACCGTTATGGCCTCTCGACGAGATTCCGACTCCCCCGTGACGATCTACGACGTCGCCGAAGCCGCCGGGGTCGCCCCCTCGACCGTGTCGCGCGCGCTTTCGCGGCCCGGGCGGGTGAGTGCGCGCACCGCTGCGAAGGTCCGCCAGGTTGCCGCCGAGATGGGGTACCAACGTTCCCCCACCGCCCCTGCGCTGACGAAGATTCCCACCCGCCTGCTCGTCATGTCCGTTGCGGACGTGGGAAATCCGGTGTTCGTCGAGACCCTTCGCGGCGCGCAGGCCGCGGCGGAGGAGGCCGGTTACACCCTCGTGCTTCTTGACTCCCGCGAGAGTCACGTGCGCGAGCGCACGGTCGAGCACTTCCTTCCCGCCGTCGATGGGGTGCTGCTCACGAGCCCGCGCCTGACCGACTCTGCGATTCGCATGCTCGCCAAACAGCGCCCGGTGGTCATCCTCAACCGCGTCGTTCCGGGGCTACCGTGCGTGTTGACGGATGCCTCCCGCGGGGCGCGGCGCGCCGCGGAGCACTTGGGGGGACTCGGCCATAGGGAGATCGTTTACCTGAGCGGGCCGGAGAAGTCCTGGTCCGATGGGATGCGCTGGCGCAGTTTGCAGGAGGCCGGAACGGAACTGAGCGTACGCACCCGGCGTCTCGGCCCGAACATCCCCACCGTCCACGGTGGTGTGGAGGCGGCCAAACGGTGGGTGCGCGATCCGTCGACCGCCGTCATCGCGTTCAACGACATCATGGCGATCGGCTTCATTCGCGGGCTCGCGGCGCTGGGGCTGCGGGTGCCCGCGGACGTTTCCGTCGTGGGGTTCGATAACAGCCAACTGGGAGTTCTCACCGCGCCGTCGCTCACCTCCGTCTCCTCCCCCTTGCGGGAGCAGGGCAGGGCGGCGGTGACGAACCTGCTCGCGATCATCGGGGGCGCAACCCCCACCCACGAACCGGTCCTGCTTCCCACGAAGCTCGTTCCCCGGTCCTCGACCGGGAAGGTCTCCGGGGCTGCTCAGCCGTCGTAGCGTTCGTGGGCGGCCCGGGCGAGCAGCTTCTCCCGGGTCGACCACAGGCCCGCGGCGGGGGTGGAGATGTAGAACACTTCCTCGCCGTCGGGCATCGTGTTCCACCCGTCTGCCATGGTTTCGGGGTTGTACCGCTGGAGCGCCTCGTCGAGGTCCAGGTATTCGTATCCCACGGATTCGATCTCCTCGCGGGAAAGATGGCCGGGCGCGTAGGTGATCGTGAACCGCCCCTCGGCGGACCCGTGCACGAGGTGGGCGGTGCCGTGGGGGATGTCCTGCATGTCGGCTTGGGTCCGGTACAGGTCCACGACTTCTGCCTGGGAGATATACCCGTATTTGCGCACGAGCGCGTCCACCTCCGGCTGCTCCCCGAACCGCTCCACGCCGGGCGCGATGACGAGCAGCTCCCCGCCATCAGCGATCGCCATGCGCGTGCGGTACACCGCTTTGTTGGCGACCCACGTCGCCCGGAACTCATCGGGTTGCATGTAGGCGACGATCTTCTTCGCCGGTTCGTCGAAGATCGTGAAATTCTGTTCCCGGGAGGCCCGGGCGGCGTCATAGTAGGTGTCGAGGTCGTCCCCCACGTACACCCCGGTGTGCACGAGGCGGCCCTCGTCGTCGTAATCCATGACGACCTGGAGATAGACGTCCGGTAGGTGCGATAGGAAGCGCTCCTCCGCGTAGTTGAAGCACGCTCGGACCGGGGTGAGGAGGTTGCCGAGATTGTTCTCGATCCCGAACACGGCGGAGGCCATGTGGCTCGCCCCGAGGAGGCGTTTGCCGCCGAGGCCGATGAAGTAGTTCTTGTTGTGGTTGGCGAACCCGAGCACTTCGTGGGGAACGATGTGCCCGACGTTGATGATGAGGTCCCACGGCTCTTCCATGAGCATGGTGTTGAGGTCGATCGGCATCTCCCACTCGACCGCACCGCCGGTCTGCTCGGCCACGTACTCCACGGGGATGGTGCCGACGTGGGTGACGCCGCCCCGCCAATCATGGACGTGGATCTTCTCCTCGGGCACCTCCCCGAACATCCATGTGTTCTCTTCCGGGGTGTGGGGGACGTGCTGGCCGAGGGTGGGGATGAGGTGCACGTCCGCCCCCATCGCCGTCAGCCGGTGGTAGAGGTATTCGGTGATCCAGCCGGCGCCGGAATGGGCGCGGGTGAGGTCGGGCGGCAGGAGCAGCACCCGCGAGAGAGCCTCGATCTCCAGGCGGGAGCGTGACTCGTCGATGAGCCGGTCGCACATGTCTTCAACTTCTGCCCGCGAAATCGAACGCGCCTCGTGTTTGAACCAAGTCATGGCCGTAACCGTAATCGAACACCCCCGAGAACCGGCAGCTGCGCCTGGCAAGGAATGGCAACCTATTGCCGAACCGTCCCGCCCTCACCACGATGAGGAGCATGCCTGAACCATCGCTGCTCGCGCACCCGGATCGATTATTCCCTCCCGATCCCACCACCCGGAAGATCGCGCAACGCCTCTACGCCGAGACCCGCGCGCTTCCGATCATCTCGCCCCACGGCCACGTGCCGCCGGAGTGGTTGGCCGATAACGCGCCGTTCGCCGACCCGACCCACCTTCTGCTGCAACCGGACCACTACGTCCTGCGGATGCTGCACGCGAACGGGGCGGATCTGTCCGAGATGGGCCGCACCGGCGAGGGGTTCGCGCCTCTTGAGGAGGCCGCTGCGCGCCGGGCATGGCGGATCTTGTGCGAGAACTACCACCTCTTCCTCGGCACGCCCGTGAAGTACTGGTTCGACACGACGTTCGCGGACGTCTTCGGGATCGACCTCGTGCCCAGCGCGGAAACCGCCGACGAGATCTACGACGCGATCGCCGCCGCCCTACGCACCCCCGACTTCCTCCCCCGAGCGCTGTTCGAGCGATTCAACATCTCCGTCCTTGCCACGACGGACGACCCGCTTGATGACCTGGCTCCCCACGCGACGTTGGCGGGGGACGACAGTTTCAACGGCCGGGTCATTCCGACGTTCCGCCCCGATCGGTTCTTGGAACCCGCGAACGCGGGCTGGCCCTCTCTCATCGCTGCTCTCGGGGAGAGGACCGGGATCGATACCTCCACCTACGACGGCTTCATCGAGGCGCTGGAAAACCGCCGCGCGTACTTCCAGGACCGCGGCGCGGTGTCCACCGACCACGCGCACATGGATGCGGGCACCGAACCGCTGGAGAAGGCGGAGGCAGCGCGAATCTACGCCGCGGCCCTGAAGGGATCGGCGACGATCGAGGAGACCACTGCCTTCCGCCGACACATGATCTTCGAAATGGCCCGGATGTCCACCGAGGACGGCCTCGTGATGACCCTCCACCCGGCGGTCCACCGGAACCACGATCCGGAGAACTTCGCGCGGTTCGGCGCAGACACCGGCGCGGATATCCCCATCGGCGTCGAATTCACGCGCGCCCTGCAGCCGCTCCTCGCCGCGTTCGGCAACCACCCGAACCTCAACCTCGTCGCGTTCACGATCGATGAGACGGTCTACTCCCGGGAACTCGCCCCGATGGCCGGTTATTACCGCTCGTTCTACGTGGGAGTGCCCTGGTGGTTCCTCGACGCTCCCGAGGCGATCCGCCGGTTCCGGGGGGCGGTGACCGAAACCGCCGGTTTCTATCGCACCTCGGGCTTCATCGATGACACGCGCGCGTTCATGTCCATCCCCACTCGCCACGATATGGCGCGCCGGTTGGACGCCGGTTACCTCGCCTCCCTCGTCGCCGACCACCGCCTCACGGAGGACGAGGCGCATCAGGTCGCCCACGATCTCGTCACCACGATTCCCAACGAGGTGTTCAAACTATGACTCCGCTCCCGCGCCTCCAACGCGACGAGACCTGCCCGCCTGCCCCGATCCGGATCCTGCACCTGGGGCTCGGGAACTTCTTCCGGGCCCATCAGGCCTGGTACACGGCGAACGCTCCCGACAGCGGCGAATGGGGGATCGCCGCATTCACCGGCCGCCGCCCCGATATGGCGCGAGCGCTCGCCCCGCAGGACGGGTTGTACACCCTTGTGACCCGCGCCCCGAGCGAGGACGAGCTGCAACTCATCACCTCGGTCTCGGCGGTGCATACGGCCTCCGACCACGCATCGTGGTTGGAGTACTTCCGCTCTCCTGACGTGTCGATCGTGACGATCACGGTCACCGAAGCCGGATACTTCTTCGACGGCGAGGGGCTGGCCGCCGATCCTGCCGTCGAATCGGACATCGAGGCCCTGGGCAAGGACCCGGTCGCGCCCGTGACGACGACCCCCGCCAAACTCGTGGCGGGCCTGCTCGCCCGCCAGGCGGCCGATGCGGGCCCGATCACGCTGCTTCCCTGCGATAACCTGCCGGAGAACGGTGCAGTGGTACGCCAGGTCGTGCGTGAGTGTGCGCAGCGGGTGTACCCGGAGCTGCTCGCGTGGCTCGATGAGAACGTCGACTTCGCCTCGGCGATGGTGGATCGCATCACCCCCGCACGTTCCGGGGAGGACGCGGAGATCGTGGCGGAGAAATACGGGGTTCGGGATGCGAGCCCGGTTCATACCGAACCGTTCAGCGAGTGGGTGATGTCTGGCTCCTTCCCTGGCGGTCATCCCGATTGGGAAGCCGCCGGCGCGCAGATCGTTGCTGATGTGCATCCCTATGAGCAACGCAAACTGCTGCTCCTCAACGGATCGCACTCCCTCCTCGCCTACGCGGGGACGGCGATCGGGCATGCGACCGTGGATGCGGCGATCGCCGATCCTCGCTGCCGTGCTTGGGTGGAAGAACTCTGGGACGACGCCGCCGCCACCGTCCCCCTGCCCGCCGAGTCCGTGGAGAGCTATCGGGCCGCGCTGCTCGAGAGGTTCAGCAACGCCCGGATGAGCGATGACCTGCGCCGAATCGCGATGGACGGCTCGCAGAAGATCCCGGTGCGGATCGTGCCCGCGATTATTACTGAGCGCGCCGCGGGGAGACTGCCGCGGGGTGCGGCGCGGGCGCTGGCAGCGTGGATCGCCCATTTGCGCGGCATCGGCGCGCCGTTCAACGATGCCCGGGGCGAATCCTGGCGAGAGACTGCGGCGGGAGAGCCCGCTGCGGCGGCCGCGAACGTGCTCGATCGGCTCGGAATCGGAGACGACCCGGCGCTCCTTGATGCTGTGGTGGAGGAGTACGCGAACTTCGACGCTTAGGTCACCGCTACGATCGAGTAGTGTCCACCCGATTTCGCGAGTTCGCCCTGCCCCTTGCGGGCATTCTGCTGCTCGCGATCAACCTCCGCCCCGCGATCACCGCCGTGGGACCGATCATCACCGAGGTGGGCGAAGACCTTTCGCTCTCGTCTTCTGAGCTCGGCCTTCTCGGAGCGCTGCCCATCGCCACCTTCGGGGCGGTCTCCGCGTTCGTGCAGATATTCATCCAGCGCTTCGGCGTGGAGCGGGTGACGGTGGCGGCGATGCTCGTTCTCACCGGCGCGACCGTGCTGCGATCCTGGCCCGGACCGGATGCCAACCTATGGATCGGCACGGTACTCATCGGTGCCGCGATCGCGGTGGGGAACGTCGCGGTGCCGGTGTTCGTCAAGCGCTCCTTCCCCGATCGCACGGCGACGATCACCTCGATCTACGTCGCCGTGCTCGGCGTGTGCGCGGGTTTGTCCGCGGCGCTGTCGGTACCGATCGCCAACGCCTCCCGATTGGGATGGCGCCTATCGCTTGGGGTGTGGGCTGCCCTGACCGTGCTCGCCGTTGTCTACTGGGCGGGGCAGGCGATCCAGGCCCGGCCGGTTTCGGGTGGACGCAGCGTTCCGCTCGGAGAGAAGCGGGTCAACCTGTGGCGTTCCGGCGTCGCCTGGCAGCTATCGGTGTACATGGGGGCACAGTCGAGCGTGTTCTACGTGAGCCTCACATGGCTCCCCACTGTCGAACAACACCTGGGCTTCTCGGCGGTTGCCTCCGGTTGGCACATGTTCGCCCTGCAGATCGCCGGGGTTGCGGGGAACCTGCTCGCGCCCGGATTCATGCGCGTGGGTCCCGACGAACGCTTTGCAGCGGTGCTCCCCGGTGCGCTCTTCGTTGTTTCCCTCACGGGGCTGTACCTGTTCCCAGCGGCGGCGCTCGCGTGGATCTCGGTGCTGGGACTCGGCACTGGCAGCGCCTTCGTCGTGTCGTTGAGTCTCATGGCTTCCCGGACGACCGACGTCACCACCGCCGGGCACCTTTCGGCAATGACCCAAGGAGTAGGGTACACGCTTGCCGCGCTCATCCTCTATACCGCGGGGGCGGTTGCCGGAGCCAACACCCTCGGGGTGCTTGCCGTGCTCGGCGCGGCTGGCCTGCTCGTGGGAACGGTCGGATTTGCGACCGGCCGGCAGCGATTGATCGGCCCCTGACCCTAGGAGAACAGCCCGCGGATGTCGCTCGCGGACAGCGTGCGCGAGAAGTGGGCATCGTCGTCGACGACGGCGTTGAACAGGGCGGCCTTCTTGCGCTGGAGGGCCATCACCTTCTCCTCGATCGTGTCGGTGGCCACGAGCCGGTACACGAGGACGTTGCGGGTTTGCCCGATCCGGTGGGTGCGGTCGACCGCCTGCGATTCTGCCGCGGGGTTCCACCACGGGTCGAGCACGAATACGTAGTCGGCTTCGGTGAGGGTGAGGCCGAAACCGCCCGCTTTGAGGCTGATGAAGAAGACCGGGGCATCGCCGGCGCGGAAAGAGTTGATAACCGTGGCGCGGTTCGTGGTGGAACCGTCGAGATACTCGTACCTGAGCCCGCTGTTCGCGCACGCCTCGGCCGCCATCTTGAGGAACGAGGTGAACTGGGAGAACACGAGCACCCGGTGCCCCTCGGCGGCGATGTCGGCGATATGCGCGGTGAGGGTGTTGAGTTTTGCCGATTCGATGTGTGCGTGCTCGTCATCGATGAGCCCGGGGGCGAGGGCGAGCATTCGCAGCAGGGTGAGTGAGCGGAACACGATGAAGCGGTTCTTATCCAGATCGTCGATCAGGCCGAGAACCTTTTGGCGTTCGCGCTGCAGAACGGCGTCATAGAGCTTTCGGTGTGGACCGGTGAGTTCGACCTCGAGTAGTTGCTCCTGCTTGGGGGGAAGCTCCGGGGCGACGTGCTCCTTCGTGCGCCGGAGCATGAAGGGCCGCACGAGCCGGCGCAGCTCCTGCAGCCGGTCGGGATCGTTGTTCTTCTCGATCGGGCGCACGTAGCGCTCGCGAAACTTTCGGGCGGAGGCGAACAGCCCGGGCGCGGTGATCGACATGAGCGACCACAGGTCGGTGAGGGAGTTCTCCATCGGCGTGCCGGTGATCGCGAGACGGAACGGCGCGGGGATGTTGGAGATCTCCTGGTGCAACCGAGTGCCTGGGTTCTTCACGAACTGCGCCTCATCCAGTACCAGGCCCGACCACGGGGCGGTGTGAAACTCCCCGGCGTCGAGGCGGGCGATGGCGTAGGAGGTGACGACGACGTCGGCGCCCGCGATCACCTGGGCGAGTGGAGCCTTGCGCTTTCTACGGGTGTGGGTGACGGCAGCCACGCGCAGATCGGGGAGGAACTTCGCCGCCTCACTCATCCACGTGGCCACGACCGAGGTGGGGGCGATGATGAGGAAGGGGTGGGCGGCGGAGGTCTCGCGGGCGTGGGCGATGAGGGAAAGGGTCTGCAGGGTCTTGCCCAGCCCCATGTCGTCGGCGAGAATCCCGCCGAGGTTGTTGCGGTGGAGGAACGCGAGCCATTCGAAGCCCTCCTGCTGGTAGCCCCGCAGCTGCGCCCGCAGGGCCGCCGGGGGCGGGACGGGTTCGATCGCCTCCAGGTCGCGCAGGCCGCCCACGGCCTCCCGCCAACTCCGCGCGGCCACCGTTTCGTCGGCGAGATCCTCGAACTCCTCCCACACATGCACCTGGTACTTGGACAGGGTCGGCCGCTCGGGTTCCCATTCGGGGAGATCTTCGGCCCGGGTGAGGAGTTCGCGCAGGTCGTCGAACGCCGGGTGTTCCAACGAGAGGTAGCTGCGATCGAGCAGGAGCAGTTTCTTGTTCCCTCTGCTCAGGGCGGCGAAGAGATCCGGGAACGGGACTTGGCGGCCGTTGATGGTGATCTCGAACCCGAGGTCGAACCAGTCGGTGCGCTCGGACTCGACGGCCGTGACCTTGATGTGCGGATTCCCCTCGAGGCGGGTGTAGTTCGGGCGGGTGCCCACCACGTCGACCTCGAGATCCTCGATCTTCTCCAATTCCGGCAGGATCTCGGCGGTGAACTCCGCGGCCTCGACACCGCGGAACTCCCACCGGTCGGACCACTGGGGCCAGGCGCGAGCGATCGCCTCACGCATCCGGTCCTCCCACTGCGGATCCCGGCGATCGCTGCGGTCGTTGCGGGCGGCGCCGGGGCCGAAGGGGAACACCCCGCGCGGTTCGAAATAGCGGAATGCCCACGCGAGTTTGAGGCGGTCCTTCGTGGAATAGGTGAGGGTGAGCCGCACGGCGGGCGGGCGGTACTTGGGAAGGTCGATGCCCTCGCCGGCGGTGACGGTGATCGCGTTTCGTAGGATCGGGAAGAAGTCTCCGAAAAATTCCTCCTCGTCCGCCTCCGGGATCGTGATCGGCCCGCTGAGTTGCCCGAGCAGCGCGGGCAGCGGCGCGGGCGTGGGGGCGAGGGTGACAGCGAAGCCCGAGGGCGTCTGCTCGTAGGTGTAGATTCCGTGGTCGCCGATCGGGAGCCACGGACCGGCGACGGGTTCGCCGTCGATCTCCGCCCGCGCCCCCAGGTGCAGTTCTCCCGGATCCCGCTCGGCGTGCATGTGCACGTGGGCAAGGCCTCCGAAGTTCAGGCGCATGCCACGATCGGGAACGAGTTCCACCCCCGCGCCCGCGGCGCCGTCGAACAGCTCCCACAGCATCGGGCCGTGGATCTCCCGGAGGGAGAGCCCATCGTGATCGACCCCGGCCGTGGTGGTGCGGGTGCCGTCGTACAGGCCGAGCAGCTGGCGCAGCCACATCACCTGCTCGGGTGCGTGCCCGAGCTCGTAGGCGAGCCCGCGCCAGGTGAGCCCGCCCTTGATCCACGCCCGGGATTTCCCGCGCGTCATCGGGCGCACCCGCAGGTCGAGGCGCGTGCCCTGCTCGTAGGCCTCGGCGGCACTCAATACTGGTTGGAGCCGGTTCTGCCAGGCCGAGGGGCCCGGCTCGGGCCGGAGGTAGAACCCGAGGGCGAGCGGGGCCGCGCCCTTCTGCTCGGGGGCGAACGATCCCAGGGCCGCACGCCAATCCGGGTCCGGGGCAGTGCGCGAGCGGTCCCTCGCCGTGATCAGGGTGGCCACCGCGTGTTTGCAGCCGGTGCGCACGGGGCAGGAGCAGCCCATCACCATCGGGATCCACATCGAGCCCACCTGCACGAGCGAGATCCGGCACCGGTACGGCGCCGGCGAGGATCCCGCCACGCTGGCAGAAAGCTGCTCGCCATCCCAATTCATCTGCAGAACCGCACCCTCCTGCGCATACGCCCGGCCACGGGAGTAGGCTCCGTGAGATACGCGCTGGCGGAGCACGTCGTCGTCAACCTCAGGCAGGAAGCTATTCACCACGTCATCTTCTCACTGGGGTAAGACACTGTTATTCACCCCACTACTTCACCAATTTACCTAGAACCACTGGTCTCAGTTAGATAGTTTTATACGTTATGGACGATGAACAGGCCGAGACGGCCCCACTTATTTACGTCGACGGCGCAGGGTTGCGGGGGATCCGCGGCTGGGCGTTCCGAGGCGCCCGGTTCCGCCTCGATGCGGGCGACGTGGCCGCCCTCACCGGCCCGTCCGGATCCGGCCGCTCCACCCTCCTCCTCGCGATCGCGGGCCGCCTGCACCTCACCCACGGCGCACTCACCGTCGGTGGACACACCCTCACCCCCGACCCCTCCTGGCGGGAGGTCCGAGACGTGCGCAAGCAAGTGGCCATCGCCCGGATCGGCCACATCATCGGCCTCGACTCCGAACTCACGCTCAACCGCAACCTGCGCGACGCCGCCGATTGGGCGAACATCCCCGTCGAGGCCGCGCTCGACCACATGGCCTTGTGGCGCGCGAACTTCGATCTGCCCTTCCCCGGCGAGGCGCCGCTGAACGCGCTGGACGACCTCGAACAGCTCATCGCCCACCTGTTGCTCGCCACCTTCACCGGCCCGCGAGCAATCGTCATCGACGACGTCGATGCGAACCTCACCGATGGGCAGCTCGCCCAGGCCTGGCACATCATCGGCCGCCTCGCCCGCGGCGAGCTGCGCACACCGCCGATGGCCGTCGTCGCCTCCACCGTCCGGGAAGCGCAGGCGGTCGCGGACGTCGTCGTCCCCCTCGACCCACACGAGCACGAGACCCCCTCACACCGGGAGGCCTGATATGAAGACCCTACGCCTAGCCACGAGCGAGATCGCCCGTCACTCCCGGCCGCTGAACCGGCTCGCCGTGATCTTCCTGCTCATCGTTCCCACGCTGTACGGGGCGCTGTATCTGTGGTCGAACTGGGACCCGTACGGCGATCTCGATCAGGTGCCCGTGGCCGTCGTCAACGAGGACGAACCGGTGACGGTGGACGGCACGGACATCGCCGCCGGGGAGGAACTTGTTGACAAGATGCTCCAGGAGCCGGTGTTCGGCTGGCAGGTCACCGACGCAAAGGACGCGGCGGACGGCTTGGAAGACGGGCGCTACTACATCACGATCACGATCCCCGACGATTTCTCCGCCAACCTCGCCTCGGGCGCGGACGGCACGCCGGAGAAGGCGACGATCGACATGCGCCGCAACGACGCGAACGGGTTCGTCGTGGGGATCATGGCGGAAACGGTGCAAAAACAGCTGCACGATCAGGTGAACTCCGCTGCGACGACCGCCTACTTCGAATCGGTGTACGGCTCCCTCGCCGATCTGCGCGATGGGATCGGTCAGGCCCAGGACGGGGCGCATGACCTCGCCGACGGGCTCGGCGAGGCCAAGAGCGGCTCCGCGGAGCTTGCCGACGGCCTCGTCACGGCGGCCGACGGCGCCCAGGAGCTCTCCGCGGGATCGGAGCAGGTCGCGGGCGGCACCGAGCAGATCGCCGACGTCATCAACCCGATCGCCAACGACCTCGTGCCCGCGTTGCCGCAGATCACCAAGGACGCCGAGGAACTCTCCGGCGCCGCCGATGAGCTCTCCGGGATCGTCTCCGCGGGGGCGAACTCCCTCGACTCCCGGGTCGAGGAGGTCGATGCGGCGATCGCAAAGATCGGTGAGGATCACCCCGATGTTGCCGAATCGCAGGCGTACCAGGATCTCGCGGCGGCGGCGGACGCGCTCGCCGGGCGCACCAACGAGATCGCGTCGACGACCTCCGATATCCACGATTCGGCGGATCGGGTGCACTCCTCCGCGCAGGCGGCCGTGACCGCCGTCCCCGATCTCCAGACGAAGATCCGCGACGCGCAATCCGACGTCAATACCCTCAACGACGGCGCCCACCAGGTTTCGGCGGGGCTCGCAGAGTTGGCGCCCCGGCTCGGGGACGCCCGGGACGGCGCGGGCGAGCTCGCCGATGGGCTCACGGACGCCGCGGCCGGTTCCAATGACCTCGCCGACGGTCTCGATGAGATCATCGCCCAAGTTCCGGCCCTCGACCGGGACACCCGGGAGGCGAACGCGCAGATCCTCGGCGATCCCACCGACGTCGACCTCGAGGTTGATAACCCCGCCCACGTGTACGGCCGCGGGCTCGCGCCGTTCTTCTTCGCCATCTCGCTGTGGGTGTTCGGGATCGTCGTCTTCCTCGTCCTGCGCCCGATCTCCGGGCGGGCGCTGGCGAGCCAGGCCAACTCCCTGCGCGTGCTGCTCTCGGGGTGGCTGCCGGTCGCGGGCATCGGGCTGGCGGGAGCGTACCTGCTGTACGCGGTCTCGTGGCTGGGGCTCGGCTTGGACCCGGTCCATCCGGGCATGTCCGTGCTGGTGATCACCCTGACGGTACTGCTGTTCACCCTCATCGCCCACGCCGCCCGGACCGGGCTCGGCCTCGTGGGATCGGCGGTGCTGCTCGTGTTGCTCATGCTCCAACTCACCTCCTCGGCCGGGATCTACCCGATGGAGACCCTGCCCGCCCCGTTGAAGGCGATTCACCCCTACCTGCCGATGACCTACGTCATCGACGCGCTGCGGATCACGTTCTCGGGAGGTTCCTCGGCGAAACTCGCGGGCGATCTCACCGTGCTCGCCCTGTTCGCCGCGGCGATGTTCGCCCTCGCGTTCTGGGTGATCCGGCGCAAGCGGACGTGGTCGCTGCTGAGCGTGCACCCGCCGCTCGCGGAATAGGGGCGGGCCCGGGCAGGCGGTTACAGTTGGAGCATGCGCCCAATTTCGAAGTGGGAAGCGATGGTCACCGCTAACCCCGAGCACTCCCACTGGTACGTTCAACGTTTCCGCGATATGACCGCCCGCGGTGAGGATATCTACGGCGAGGCCCGGCTCATCGACGCGATGGTCCCCCGCGGCGCGCGGGTTCTCGACGCCGGGTGCGGGCCCGGGCGGGTGGGGGCGTATCTCGCCCGGCAGGGGCACACGGTCGTCGGCGTCGACGTCGACCCGGTGCTCATCGCCGCTGCCCGCGAGGACCACCCGGAGGCGACGTGGCTCACCGGCGATCTCGTGGATCTCGATCTGCCCGCCGCGGGAATCGAAGAACCCTTCGACATCATCGTGTGCGCGGGTAACACGATCACCTTCCTCGCCCCGGAGACCGAGGTGCAGGTGCTGCGCCGCATGGCCCGCCACCTCACGGCGGGCGGCCGCGCGGTGATCGGCTTCGGCATCGGCCGCGGCTATGGGTTCGACCATTTCCTCGACGACGCCCGCGCGGCCGGGTTCACCGTCGAT
>JAJYRV010000019.1 GCA_021793935.1 Actinomycetes bacterium
GGTGTTCCTTCTTCGTGTCGACCACCCAGACGGCGGCCGGCGTGCGGGTCATGTCCCGGACCCCGCCGAGGGTCTTGACGAGCTTGTCCCGCTCGCGGCGCTGCATGAGCAGCTCCTTCTTCGTGAATGCCGAGGAGGCGACGTCATCGAAGTCGACCTCTTCGAGCTCCTTGAGGCGCTGGAGCCGGCCGGACATCGTGGCGAAGTTCGTGAGCATCCCCCCGAGCCAGCGCTGGTTCACGTACGGCATGCCGACCCGGGTGGCCTGTTCGGCCACGGCTTCCTGGGCCTGCTTCTTGGTTCCCACGAACAGGATGGAGCCACCGCGGGAAACGGTGCTCTTCACGAAGTCGTAGGCGCGGTCGATCTCTTCGAGTGACTGCTGGAGGTCAATGATGTAGATGCCGTTGCGCTCGGTGACGATGAACCGCTTCATCTTCGGGTTCCACCGGCGGGTCTGGTGCCCGAAGTGGACACCACTTTCCAGCAGTTGGCGCATGGTGACAACAGCCATGGCGTGTTTCCTTTCGCGCGCGGAATCGCCTGTGGCAATTCCGCGCAGATGGTGCGCCGCGCGGGGCGCGGCACGGTTTTCGGTTACTAACTGGCCTCGCGGCCGTTCCTGGCATCCGCGCCGAGCAGCACCTTTCGGACCAACGCCCCTCGGCCCACCTTGCCCGTGGCGTGGTGGTATGCGGACACGCGATGTCAGCCCCGTTCGCTCCCCCGGCGGGCGGGAGGCGCACACGACTGCTCCCCTAGCCTATCGCAATTGGTTTCCATAGCAGAATGGTTGCCGGGGGCCCGGGATGTGATCTTCGTCCGGTTCTGCCCCGCAACTCAGTGCAGTCTAGCGGCGTGTATTCGCCTCCTCCACCCGTTTCCGCGGCACAGTAGGAGCTATGGCGGATTCGGTGTCCCTGCGCCCCGGCGACGTGCAGGTGTTGGAGGAGTTCTATTCCCACCTCGTCGCCGGCCGTGGGTTGTCCGAGCACACCGGCCGGGCCTATTACACCGATATCGCCTCACTCCTCGCGGAACTGCCGGCGGTGGAGGGCGAGGAGGAGCGCACGGACCTGCAGGAATTGGACCTGCTCATGCTCCGCTCGTGGCTTGCCGAGCTCAGCCGTCAGGGCCGCGCGCGGGCCACCCTCGCGCGCCGAGCCGCGGCGGCGCGGGCGTTCACCGCGTGGTGCCATTCCCGGGGACTGCTCGCCTCGGATCCCGGTCAGCGCCTGCTCGCCCCCCGGCCGGACTCGGTGCTGCCGGCGGTACTCCCCCCATCCGACATTGATCAGGCCCTCACCTTCGCCGCGGAGGAAGCCCAGCGGCTTCGGCAGGAGGGCGATTCCCGCGCCGCCGCCCGTGCGGCGCGGGATTGGGCGATCGTGGAGATGCTCTACGCAACCGGGGTCCGGGTGAGCGAACTCGCTGGGCTCAACCGGGCCGACGTCGATCCCGGCACGCGGCTCGTCCGGGTGCTCGGTAAGGGCGGGGCGGAGCGGATGGTGCCGTACGGCGCGCCGGCGCAGCGGGCCCTCGAGGCCTGGCTCGAGGTGCGGGAGGAGTTCGCGACCGCGCGCAGCGCAGAGGCGTTGTTCCTCGGCGCACGCGGGGGCCGGTTCGGGGTGCGCGGTATCCGCGAGCGAGTGCAGGCGCTCATGGTGGCCGCCGGGGTGCCGGAGGTCTCTCCGCACGCGCTGCGCCACTCCGCCGCGACCCACCTGTTGGAGGGCGGGGCGGATCTGCGCGCGGTGCAGGAGGTGCTCGGACACTCCTCCCTCTCCACCACCCAGCGGTACACCCACGTCAGCGGCGAGCGCCTCCGCGCGGCCTTCACCCAGGCCCATCCCCGCGCCTGATCGCGCCGCCGGCGGAGGCGGGCATCTCACCACGGTTCGGGTGGATACAACCGGATCACGGGCGGGCGCAGCAGGCGCAGGGGGTCGATGTATTCCTTCGGCCCGGTCCGTGCTCCCCAATGCAGGCACGGGCCGGGGCAGTGCGCGTTTCCTTCGTGGAGCGATCCGATCGGTTGCCCGCGCTCGACGGATTCCCCGGCACTCACCGTCGGCTCGACCGGCTCGTAGGTGGTGCGGATGCCGACCGGGTGGTCGATGCTCACCAGCGGCCGGTCGACGACGACCCCGGCGAACGCGACCGTTCCCTCCCCCGCCGCCCGCACCTCCTCACCGACCGTTGCGGAGAGGTCAACCCCTCGATGGCCTGAAAGCCAGGCCTGCTCGGGCGGGTCGAAGGCGCGGATGACCCCGCCCTCGACGGGTGGGGAGAACAGTGCCTGCCCCGGCCTCGGCGAGGTCTCGTCAGGCGCCTCGCTCGCCGCGGGTATTGGCGCGATGAGGAGGTAGATCGCCGCGAGGATCACCATCGAGGCCGCGCGCGTGGCCGGGCGGCGCCTCACGGGCGGCGTTTCCATTGCCCTCCTTCCCGTTTGATCCGTCCCGCGAGCTGCAGCGTGCCGAGCGCGCGCACCACCGTCTTGGGTGCGAGCCCGGCGACGTGAACGAGAGCGTCCGTCGTCGTTCCCGAACGGGCGGGAAAGGCATCGAGCACGCGCGCGGCCTCGTCATCCAGACCATCAAGGAACCCCTCCTGAGTAGTCTGCGGGTCGGGGTCGGGCGCGAGCGGCCCGGCGAGTTCGAGCATTTCGCCCGCATCGGTGACGCACACGGCCATCCCGTCCCGGAGCAGGCGATGGCAACCGGCGGAGGCCATCGACGTGACCGGCCCGGGTACCGCCCCGACGGGTCGCATCAGGTCAGCGGCATGGCGGGCGGTGCTCAGCGCCCCGCTGCGCCACGATGCTTCGACGACGACGACCGCCGTGGAGAGCGCGGCGATGAGCCGGTTGCGCATGAGGAAGCGCTGGCGCATCGGCGCACTCCCGGGTGGCGCTTCAGACACGACGGCGCCGCTTTCACAGACCCGCCCGAGCAGGTCGGTGTGGGCAACGGGGTAGAACCGGTCGACGCCGCCGGCCTGGAACGCGATCGTCGCGCTCCCGTTCGCGAGCGCGGCCCGGTGGGCGGCGGCGTCGATCCCAAAGGCGCCCCCGGAGATGACGGTGAGCCCCGCCTGGCTCGCGCCGCTGCCGAGTTCTTGTGCGATCCGTTCCCCGTACCGCGTGCATGCCCGCGCCCCGACGATCCCCACTCCCGCCCGGTTCAGGGCTCGCGCGTCGCCGCGCACCCACAGGCACAGCGGCGCGCGTTCACCGAGGTCGTGGAGCTGCGTGGGCCAGCGCGGGTCCCGCGCGGTGAGCACCGCCCCGCCCAGTCCGGTGATCACGGAGTACTCCCGGCGGGGATCGAGCCCGGAGAGCCGGGCGCGCCAATTGCTGGCCGTCTTCTCCCACCGTGGATCCGGCGGCGCGCCGGGCGGGCTGGTCGCCGAGGTGGTTGCCAGCCAATCGAAGGCGGGCACCGCCCCGAGCGCGCGGATGAGGGTGTGCGCGACCGTATCCCCGGGTTCGGTGATTCGGCTCCAGGCGATGTGGGCGAGGAGGTCGTTGCTCGGTTCGCCGGTGTCAGAGCCCATGGTCGCCTCCGGAACGGAGCGTCACGGCCATCGCGAGGTCGTCTTCGGTGGGTACGTGCTGCTCGGCGAGGTCGGCGAGCGTCCAGGCGAGCCGCAGCGCCCGATCGATGCCTCGCAGCGACATCCGGCCCTCATTCATGTACGCCTCCAGGGTCTGCAGCAAGTTCGGGGCGTGGTGGCGGGTGTGGTGGCGATACCAGGCCCCCGGCACGTGCGCGTTCAGCCGCCAGGGCGTGTGCCGGAGCCGGCGGCGGGCGCGAGCCTGCGCCGCCTCCACCCGCGAGCGCACCACGCGCGAGGGTTCGGCGTGGGTCTCCCGGGTTCCGCGCACGCGTTCGACCTCGACCCGGATATCGATTCGATCCAGAAGGGGGCCGCTCAACCGGTTCTGGTACCGGCGGCGCCGTTGCGCCGTACACGTGCATTCGAGTCCCTTCCCGCTGCCCTTTCCGCACGGGCAGGGGTTCGCCGCGAGGATCAGTTGGAACCGCGCCGGGTAGGTCGCGACCCCGTAGGAGCGGTGGATCTTCACCTCGCCCTCCTCCAAGGGTTGCCGCAACGCGTCGAGCACCCGGGGAGAGAACTCCGGACACTCATCCAGGAACAACACGCCCAGGTGGGCGCGGGAGGCCGCGCCCGGCCGGGGCATCCCCGATCCCCCGCCGATAAGTGCGGCCATCGTCGCTGAGTGGTGCGGCGCCTCGAACGGGGGTCGGCGAATGAGTCCGCTGCCGTTCAGGGTTCCGGCGACCGAGTGCACCGAGGTGACCGTGATCGCCTCCCGCGTGCGGAGATCGGGAAGGATTCCTGGCAGCCGGGCGGCGAGCATGGTTTTGCCGACGCCCGGCGGCCCGGTCAGGTACACATGATGCCCGCCCGCCGCAGCGACTTCGAGGGCAGCGCGGGCCTCGTGTTGACCGATGAGATCGGCCAGGTCCGGCGGGTCAGCGGCAGGCAACGGATCGCTGTTCCCCTCGGGCGGGGCCTCCCGGGGCAGGTCAGGGGGTTCTGCGAGACCGCCGAGGTGGTGGACCACCTCGGCCAGGTGGGTGACCCCCTCGATGTTGGCGCGGGGGATCAACGAGGCTTCTGCCGCGTTGGCGCGGGGCACGAGGATCCTGGAGAACCCCGCCTTCACGGCGGCGCTGACGATCGGCAGTACCCCGCGGACGGGGTGGATCCTGCCGTCGAGCCCCAGCTCGCCGATGAACACCAGCTCTTCGTCGAGCCGCACGAGGCGCTCGGCCCGGAGGATCGCGATAGCGATCGCGACGTCAAAAACCGACCCCGCCTTCGGCACGTCCGCCGGGTTGAGGCCGACGGTGATCCGGCGGCGCGGGAAGGTGATTCCGCAGCTCTCGATCGCGGCGCGCACCCGGTCTCGTGCCTCGCTCAACGAGGCGTCGGGCAGCCCGACGAGTTTGAACGCGGGCAGCCCGTTCGCGGTGTGCGCTTCCACCCCGATCATCGCGCCGTCGAGCCCGCTGAGGGTCACGGCCTGGCTTCGTCCGATGCTCATCCGACAGCCTCCACGTGGTCAACCTCCGGCGCGCCGGGGCCGGCGAGGATCGCGAGGAGATCGAGCCGGATCCGGCCCCGGTGCGTGGGGTTCGCCGCGAGCCAGGCGCCCGCTACTCGCCGCATCCGGGCGAGTTTCGCAGCGCTGATCGCCTCCAGGGGGTGGCCGAACCGGGTCGAGGTTCGCGTTTTCACCTCGAAGAACACGAGCGCGCCGTCGCGGGCGGCGACGATATCTACCTCCCCGCTCGCGCACCGCCAATTGACATCGACGATTCGCCAGCCTTGCCGTTCCAGCCACCGGCGCGCAAGCTCCTCACCCCAGCGGCCCACCTCATCTTTTCTTGCCATCACGTACCTCCACCCACACGCCACCACGCCGGCGAGAAGCGCGGGGTCGCGCCGCGGCCCGTTGTGGATCGCCGCGCCGGTGTGGACGCCGGGAGTAACCTGACGGGATGAGACCCATCCCGCCGGTGCATCTTCGGTCCTTGACCGCGGCCGATGCCGGCACCTTCGCCTCGTGGGCCGAGGATGAATCGTTCTGCCACCAGGCCGAGTGGGAGCCGGGGAGGGGACGCGCGCACTACGTGGACTTCCACCGCCGGATCATCCTCGACCCGCCGGCCGAACTGCTCCGGCTGGGAGCCGTGGAATCAAGAACCGGGATGCTCGTGGGTTTCGTCGATCTCCACGGGCACTCGATGCGCACACGCGAACTCGGGTACGTCATCGGTCCCTCACCGAACTGGGGCCGGGGCCTGGGACGTGCGGCCGCGTGGGCGGGCCTCACCCGGGGATTTACCGCCCTGCGCCTGGAGCGCATCTGGGCTGAGGCCCGGGCGTCGAATCGTGCCTCGGTGCGCATCCTGGAGAGCCTCGCGATGCGGGAAACGACGACCGGCCCGCAGCCGAATGGCCCGCAGGGGCACTCCGGGATGCGCAGGTTCGAGATCACCGCCGACGAGTTCGCCTCCCGCGACGTACCCTGGAGACATGCCCACGATTGATGAGCCCACCCTAACCCACCGCGTCCAACTCGCCCTGGGGGCGAAACTGCGCGAGAAGGTCGCCGGGCCCGAGGGGGAGGCCCGGGCCCAGGAGATCTGGGGCGCGAGCGGCCCGCGCTGGTTCGTCCCCTCCGACCCGATCTGGCGGGTGCACGACGACGCATCAATGTTCATCGGCGGCATCACCGCGCTGCTCGTGCAGATGCTCCACCCGGGGGCGATGGCGGGGGTGGGCGACTTCAGCGGCTACAAGGACGACCCGTGGGGGCGGCTGCAACGCACCGCGGACTACATCGCGATGACGACATTCGGCACCATCGAGGCGGCCGAGGCCGCGATCGGTCACGTCAAGCGGATCCACGACCGGGTCCGGGGCACCGACGCCCTCGGCCGGCCCTACTGGGGCAGCGACCCGGACCTACTGCTCTTCGTTCACGACGCCGAGATCGATTCCTTCCTACGCGCCTACCAGACCTACGGCCCGGCGCGGCTCACGCGTTCCGAGGCGGACACCTACGTCGCCCAAACCGCTAAGGCTGCGCGCCTGCTCGGGGTGGAGACCCCGCCGCTGTCGGTCGCGGAACTGCACGGGCAACTGCGCGCGTTCCGCTCCGACCTCGTCATCACCGAATCGGCGAAGGAAGCGGCGCAGTTCGTGCTCCACACCCCGCCCGTCGCGCGCTCGGCGCGGCTGGGTTACGGGCTGCTCACCGCCGGCGGAGTCGCCCTTTTGCCAGGGTTCGCCCGGGAGATGCTCGGCCTCTCCGTCGGCCCCCGGACCGCCCACTGGATGCTCGCGCCCGCGGGGAAACTCACGACGAGGGCCGTACGGTGGGCGCTGGGCGGCGTCGACAAATCAAAACGACTGCCGGAAGACTTTGCCGCTGCTCACGCCTAGAACCGCCCGCGGCACCCCACTTCTCAATATTCGAGACGCATAATTTCGTTTCCGTTCCTCCCCTAGGGTCGAACCCATGGCAAAAATACAGACAACAACGGCGGGCTCGCTCCCCCGTTCAGAGGAATTAATCGAGGCGAACAAGGCGCGCCGCATCTCCGAGGATGGCTTCACCCTGGAGACCAGCCCCGAGTTCGAATCGCTCGTTCAAACGGCCGTGAACGAGGTCGTGACGAAGCAGCGCGAGGCGGGCATCACCCTCGTGGGCGACGGCGAGTACGGCAAGGCGATGTCGAACGCCCTCGACTACGCCGCGTGGTGGACCTACTCCTTCCAGCGGGTGAGCGGGCTCTCGCTCACCGACGTGGACCTGTTCAACTGGCCGACCGCCGAATCGGCACCGGGCAAGGTCGTGCTCACGAGTTTCGCCGATCGCCGCGATCGCCAACTCTTCCCCCGCGTCTACTCCGATCCCACCTCCGGCGCGTTTGAGGGCAAACCGGCAACCGAGGTCCCCTCCACGACCGGTCCGCTCACCTATACCGGCCACGAGGCCGTCGCCGCGGACATCCGCTACCTGAAGTCCGCGCTCGGCGAGGGCGAGCAGGGGTTCATCACCGCGATCGCCCCGGGCTCCGCCGCCCGCATTTGGAACGAGCACTACGAAAGCGACGAGGATCACCTGCAGGCGTGGGCGGAGGTGCTGCGCGAGGAGTACAAGGCGATCACCGATGCCGGGCTGATCGTGCAACTCGATGATCCCTCCCTCGCGGAGAACTGGGACCAGATTTCCCCCGAACCCTCCGTCGCCGACTACCAGGCCTTCACCGCGAAGCGGATCGAAGCGCTAAACTACGCGATCGAGGGGCTGCCCAAGGAACTCGTGCGCCTGCACCTGTGTTGGGGATCCTGGCACGGACCCCACGTGACCGACATCCCGATCAAGGACATCCTGCCCGTGGTGCTGGAGGCGAACGTCGGTTCCCTGTCCTTCGAGGCGGGCAACGTGCGCCACGAACACGAGTGGACGGTGTGGAACGAGGTCGAGGTTCCCGATGACCTCGTGCTCGTGCCCGGTGTGGTAAGCCACGCGACGAACGTCGTGGAACACCCCGAGCTCGTGGCCCAGCGGATCCGCCGGTTCACCGACGCGGTCGGCACCGAGCGGGTGATCGCCTCCACCGACTGCGGCCTGGGCGGGCGGGTGCACCCCGACATCGCGTGGGCGAAGGTCCAGTCCCTGGGCGAAGGCGCAGGGATCGCCGGCGCCTGAGGCCTCCGCCTGGACGCAGCGCCCCGGCCCCGCGCGATGGCGGGACCGGGGCGCTGCTGCGTTCGGGGAGCTGGGCGGATCGCCTATTGCCGTTTCGCCGGTTCCATCCCGTCGAGCTCGTCCTCCTGGGCGCGCCAGGCTTGGAAGCCCGGGTCCCCGGCGAGGGCGGCGTGCACTTCTTCCCTCGACGCGGTGAGTTTGGGGTCGAAGGCGAGGTAGGACCTGGTTTCGCGGACGACGAGGCCCGAGAGCACCACGAGGCCGATGAGGTTCGGCAACGCCATGAGCCCGTTCATCACGTCGGAGAAGGACCACACGATCTCGAGTTCCGTCGTCGCCCCGAGGAACACGATGAGGCAGAAGAACACCCGATAGGGCATGACCGACTTGACGCCGAACATCTTCTCCATGTTCCGTTCGCCGTAGTAGCTCCAGCCGAGCAGGGTGGAGAACGCGAACAGCGCGAGCCCGAGGGTGACGACCCAGTGCCCCCACTGCCCGGGCAGCCCGGCGGAGAAGCCCGCACCGGTCATCAACGCTGCCGACATCTGTTCCCCGGTGTCAGGGTCGACGAGCTTGTACGCGCCCGTGGTGACGATCACCAGCCCGGTCATCGTCACGACGATGATCGTGTCGATGAACGTCTGGGTCATCGACACCAAACCCTGGCGCACCGGGTGGGTGGTTTGCGCCGCCGCCGCGGCGATCGGGGCGGAACCGAGGCCGGACTCGTTCGAGAACATCCCGCGGGCGAAGCCGTATTGGATGACGACGACGAAGACCGCCCCGGTGAATCCGCCCGCCGCGGCCGAGCCGGTGAAGGCATCGTGGAAGATGAAGCCGAGCGCCGCGGGAATGTCGCCGGCGTTGACCGCGAGCACGAACAGCGCCGCGAGGATGTAGAACACGATCATCACGGGCACGAGCGCCGCGGTGACCTTCCCGATCGATTTGATCCCACCGACGAGCACGACGAGCGCGCCGATGGTGAGGATGATCCCGGTGAGCCAGATCGGCACGCTGAAGCTGTTCTCGATGTTCGCGGCGATCGCGTTCGCCTGGGTCATGTTGCCGATGCCGAACGTGGCGAGCACGGTGAAGATCGTGAACATCCACGCCAGGACCTTACCCACCGGGCCGCGGATCCCCCGCTCCAGGTAGTACTGGGGCCCGCCGTTGCGTTCACCGTTCGCGTCCGCGGTGCGGAAGCGGACCGCGAGGAACGCCTCGGCGTACTTCGTGGCCATGCCGAGCAGGCCGGTGACCCACATCCAGAACAGCGCCCCGGGCCCGCCGATCGCGATCGCGGTGGCCACCCCGACGATGTTCCCGGTGCCGACGGTGGCTGCGAGCGCGGTCGTCAGCGCTTGGTATTGGGTGATGTCGCCGCGGGAGCCTTGGTCGCGGCGTTTGATGATTCCGAGGTTCATCGCGGCGACGAGCCGCGTGAATTGCAATCCGCCCAGGCGGATCGTGAGATATAACCCCGTGAGGAACAACAGCGGGATGAGGACCAATGGCCCCCAGATGTACCCGCTCAGGATGTCAAGAAAATTTTGCAAGGTGTCCATGCCAGTTTTGCCTCTGCAGTTTCGCGTCGTTGCGGTGTGCCATGAACTATAGAGGTGAAACTGTGTCCGCGACCACATTTCGGGGCGAGTGTGGGCGGGAATTTTAGATTCTCGGGGCCTCCCACCGCACCTCCCGGGCCGATTTATCCGGCCGCCATCCCCGCCACGCGGGATGGCGTAGGGAGCCGTGGCCGGTGCGTTCGGTGAATCGCACTTCTCCGACCCGGGTGGGATCGACCCACTTCGCCTCCCTCGCCACGTCCCTGGGCACCCCGGCGACCGGGGCTTCTTCTCGGGCGAGCGCGCGCAACTCCCGCGGGATCTGCACTCGCTGCTTCTCCGAGAACCCCGTTCCCACGCGGCCCGCGTACGTGAGGCCACCCTCGTCGGGGATGGCGAGCACGAGCGAGGCGAGGTTCCCGTGCGCGTTCGGGCGCCACCCCACGATGACGACCTCCTGATGCCGCTCGTGCTTGACCTTGAGCCACTCCTCGCTGCGTTCCCCGGGAAGGTAGGGCGAAGACTTTCGTTTCGCCACCACCCCTTCGAGCCCGAGCTTCGAACTCGCGGCCATCGCGGCCGCCAGATCCTCCGTTTCCGCCGCGGGCAGGAAGACGTTGTGCCCCGGGCGCACGAGTTCGAAAAGCTCCCTTCTGCGCTGCTCATACGGCTCCTGGCTCACCGGACCCGCAGGGGCCGCGAGAAGGTCGAACACCATGTAGTACACGGGCGTGCGCGCCTGTTGCGCCGCCACCTTCTCCCGGGAGGCGAGGTTCATCCGCTTCTGCAGCGCCCCGAAACTCGGTACCCCCCGATCGTTGAGGGCAACGATTTCTCCGTCGACGACGACGCCCGGGGCGGCAAGGGAGGAAAGTTCCCCGAGTTCGGGGTACATCGCCGTGATGTCGTGCCCGCGCCGGCTTGCCAGCCGCACCGCGCCCTCGCCGATCGCGGCAAGGGCGCGAATTCCGTCCCATTTCATTTCATACCCCCACTCCCCCGCCTCGAGCCCGGCAACGCGGTGGGCATCGGCCGCGGTGGCGAGCATCGGGCGCGGAAGCCGCGCCGCCGGCAGGGCGGCCGGTCCGGGCTGGTCCTTCATCAGGTGCAGCAGCCAGTTCGGCGCCCGGTGGTCGTGCTTAGCGCCGGTATGGATGAGTGCGTACCGGCGCGGCACCCCGCCCAGCCCGCCCCCGGGTTCGGGGTAGAGAACGGCGACCACTTCCTTGCCCTCCTCCCACTTCTCGATCTCGATCGTGCCCGTGTCCCAGATCTCGACTGTGCCCCCGCCATACTCTCCGGCGGGGATCTCCCCCGCGAAACTCGCGTATTCCCGCGGGTGGTCCTCGGTCTGCACGGCGAGCCGGTTCTCTTTTTCGTCCAGCGGTGGCCCTTTGGGAACGGCCCACGAGACGAGCACCCCGCCCCGCTCGAGGCGGAGGTCCCAGTGCAGCCGGCGCGCGTCGTGGCGTTGGATCACGAAGATCGGCTGATCTCTTCGTGGGGGCTCACCGCGCGGGAATGGTTCGGGGGTGCGTTGGGCGTCGCGTTTCGCGCGGTAGGTCGCAAGCGCGGGGTCGCCCGCTCCGTCCTCGTCCTCCCCGTCACTGTGTTCGCCGCCGCCGTGATCCGAGCGGGCCCTCGCAGCGCGTCGGCCCCGTCCGCGCCCCCGGGGTGGAGGGGCGGTGAACGCCTCCATCGGGTTGATTCCGTCCTCGACCCGCTGCAGCACCTGCCGGTAGGACAGTTGCTTCAGGCCCGGCTCCTGCAGTTCTTCCCAGGTCCGGGGCGCGGCGACCATCGGCCGCGGCCGACCCCGCAGCGAGAACGGGCAGATCGTTGTCTTCGCCGCGTTGTTCTGACTCCAATCGATGAGCACCTTGCCCCGCCGCAACTCTTTACGCATGTTCGCCGTCGCGAGGTCGGGCCGCTCCTGTTCGATCGCCTCGGCGAGCTTCTTCGCCACCGCGGACGCGTCGTCGGAGGTGAGCGTGCCATCGAGCGCCGCGTACAGGTGGATGCCCTTGGAGCCGGAGGTGACCGGGACGGCCGCCAGTTCCATATCGTCGAGGAACTCCTTGCACAGCAGCGCCACCTCGACGCATTCGGCGAGGCCCGCGCCCTTCCCCGGGTCGAGATCGAGAACGAGCCGATCCGGGCGCAGGGGAGCTCCGTCGTCGTCGAACCGCCATTGCGGCACGTGCAGCTCGAGGGCCGCGAGTTGCCCGAACCACGCGAGCGCGGCGGGCTCTTCGGCGAGGGGGTAGGTGTTCGTCGTCGTTTTGTGCTCGTAGGTGACCCGCGGGAGCCAGTCCGGGGCGCCTTCCTCGAGGTCCTTGCGGAAGAAGAACTTCCCGGGATCGGCGGCGGTGCCCACCCCGTGCACCCACCGTTTCCGCGTCACCGGCCGGCCGCGGGCGAGCGGGAGCAGGACCGGGGCGATGGCGAGGTAGTACTCGATCACCGCGCCCTTGGTGGTTCCGGTGGCGGGGTACATCACCTTGTCTTGATTGGTGAGGCGGAGCTCGCGGCCCGCGATCGTCGCGGTCTGAGCCATCATCACTCCTTCAACGTCGGCGGCCCGGGGGCCTCTCGCCCCGATCTTCGACCACCCGAGCGCGTTCTGGCTACCCCTTGCGTGGAGCAGGCAACTGCGTTTACGTAGTCCTATGCGCGCGATATGGAGTGGTTCGATTTCCTTTGGCCTGGTGAACGTGCCGGTGAAGGCGTACACGGCGGTGCGGGAACATGACCTGCATCTGCATCAGGTGCACGACGCCGATCACGGCCGGATCCGGTACCAGCGGCGGTGCGAGGTGTGCGGGAAGGTCATCGATTTCTCGCACATCCAGCGCGCCTATGACGACGGTGAACACACGGTGGTGTTGACGAAGGAGGACCTCGAGGGGCTCCCCGCGGCTGTGCGGGGGGAGATCGAAGTGCTGCAGTTCGTTCCCACCGATCAGCTCGACCCGATCACCCTCGACAGCAGCTACTACCTCAAGCCGGAGGCGAAGTCCGCGAAGGCCTACGCCCTGTTGCTGCACACGCTGGACACGACCGAGCTCACCGCGATCGTGCGCTTCGCCCTTCGCCAGAAGACCCGGCTCGGGGTGCTGCGCGTGCGGGAAGGGGAACTCGTGGTCCAGACGATGGCGTGGCCGGACGAAGTGCGCGACCAGGAGGCACCCGATCTGTCGGTGAAACTCACGAAGCGGGAGAAGGACCTCGCGAGCGCGCTCGTGGATCAGATGTCCGGGGACTTCGACCCGGCCGCGTTCGAGGACGAGTACCAATCGGAACTGCGCACGCTCATCGACGCGAAGATCGAGGCCGGGGACACCGTCGACACCGCCCAGACCTTCGGCGAGGAAGAGGAGGGGGCGGGCGAGGGGAAGGTCGTCGACCTCATGGACGCCCTCGAACGCAGCATCAACAAGCGCGGCGCCAAGGGCCAGAAGAGCGGGCAAAAATCCGGCGCGAAGCGGCGCAAATCCTCCTGATCTGCCCCTGCCGCCCGCTACTGGGGCAGTTCGAGCTCCGGTTTCGTGAGCTCTTCGACGTTGACATCCTTGAACGTCACGACCCGGACCGAGGTGATGAACCGCGCGGAGCGGTACACGTCCCACACCCACGCATCCTTGAGGGTGAGTTCGAAGAACACCTCCCCGCCCGCCGAGCGCACCTGCAGGTCCACGTGATTCGCGAGGTAGAAGCGCCGCTCGGTCTCGACGACGTAGCTAAACAGGTTCACCACGTCCCGGTACTCCCGGTACAGGGCGAGTTCCGCGTCGGTTTCGTAGTTCTCTAAGTCTTCTGCGCTCACACCCTCATCATCTCCCATTTTTTCGCCCAGCCCAATCAGCGGATCGCGGGCGTGGCGAGTGCCACTACACTCTAGAGTCGTGACGAACCCCAGCCCCCTCGCGCATGCCCTCGCCGACTCGTTCGCCGACCTGCACCGCACGCCGTGGGCGGGCGAGGTCCCCCTCGCGCGGTTCGAGGAGTTCCTGCGCGGCACTCCGGCGCGGGTGCACCGGGGCGAGCCCGAGCATTTCACTGCCTCCGCCATGATCTTCAGCCCCGACCTGGCGCGCACGCTCCTGTGCTTCCACGGCAAGGGGAACATGTGGGTGCAACTCGGGGGCCACATGGAACCCGGCGATCTCACCCCCGCGGCCGGCGCGCTTCGGGAGGCCCGCGAGGAGAGCGGCCTTGCTGAGTTTCGGCTCCTCCACCCCGCCCCGATCGACCTCAACCACCACGGGCTCGCCGCGACCTTCGGCGCTTGCCAGGCGCACTGGGACGTCGTGTTCGCCCTCACCACGCCCCTCGCCGCGCCCCGGGTGAGCCCCGAGAGCAAAGACGTGCGCTGGTTCGACGTGGAGGACCTTCCCCCGGGGTGCGCACCGGGTTTCGAGGAGCAGTTCGCCCACGTGCTCGCCCGGGTGCGCGAGGTCGGTGCCCTCGCCTGATCCGGGCCAGGCTACTCCAGCAGGGAGGGCTGCACGGGTTCGGGCCCGACCGGCAGTCTCCACGAGCGCCGGTGCAGATCGGTCGCTCCGAGGCGCCGGATCGCGGCGGTGTGGACGGCGGCGGCGTACCCCTTATTCGATTCCCACCCGAACTCGGGGAACCGCTCGTGGTGTTCTTCCATGAGCCCATCGCGTTCGGTCTTCGCCAGGATGGAGGCCGCCGCGATCGCAGCGACCCGCAGGTCCCCCTTCACCTGCGTGCGCACCTGTGGAGTGAGGCAGGGCAGCGGAAACGGGACGGGCGCGCTCATCCAATCGTGCACGCCGTCGAGCACGAGCACGTCGGGCGCGCACCCCTCGGCGCTCACGTGCGCGAGCGCGCGGTGGCCCGCGAGGCAGAGTGCGCCAACGATTCCGTACCGGTCGATCTCTTGCGGGCTCGCGTGCCCCACCGCGCCGGCCCGGGCCCACTTGCGGATCGATGGAACGAGCCGGCCCCGTTTCTCCGGCGCCACGAGTTTGGAGTCGCGGAGCCCCGCGGGCATCCGCCCGCAGGACGGGTCGATGACGACGACGCCCACGCTCACCGGACCCGCGAGCGCTCCGCGGCCCACCTCATCCATGCCAGCCACGAGCGTGTGGCCCTCGGCGAACAGTTGCCGTTCCAGAGTTCGGGTGGGTGCGGGAGTCATCACCGCCCAGCTTAGCTGCTGGGAACGTCTGCGAACGTCTCCTGCGGGTTGGAGAGGAACGTCGCATGGTTGAACGGCCAGATGATCACCCACGCGGACCCCACGACGTTACGCTCGGGCACGAATCCCCCGCCGACGGCGCCTTCGGAGTAGCGCGAATCGTGGGAGCGGGGCCGGTTGTCCCCGAGCAGCCAGAGGTGCGCGGGCGGGACGGTGACGGAGAATTCCTTCTCGCTCGGTTCCGCCCCCGGGTAGATGTAGGGCTCGTCGATGGGGGTGCCGTTGACGAGGATCCGCCCCTCCTCGTCGCAGCACTCCACCGTATCCGGGATACGGTGG
>JAJYRV010000411.1 GCA_021793935.1 Actinomycetes bacterium
GCTGCCCTCCTCGTCCTCGCACGCCCTCATCGGCGGGCTCATGGGAGCGGGACTCGCGTCATTCTCGCAGGTGCATTGGACCGTCATCCTCGACAAGGTCGTCATCCCGATGGTTGCCTCACCGCTCGTCGGCTTCACCCTTGCCTTCTTTGCAATGGTCGGCCTGCTGTGGCTATTCCGCAATGCCGCGCCGGGCAAGGCACAGCGGCGGTTTCGAGTGCTGCAAACCATTTCGGCCGCTGCCATGGCGCTTGGACACGGCCTGCAGGACGCACAGAAGACCATGGGTGTCATCGTGCTTGCGCTCGTTGCCGGGGGACTGCACCCCGCGGGCGGAGGAATCCCCCTGTGGGTGAAACTCGCGGCAGCCGGCGCGATCTCGGCAGGAACCTACGCGGGCGGGTGGCGCATCATGCGAACCCTCGGTCGGAAAGTAATCGAACTCGATCCCGCCCGCGGCTTCGTCGCCGAGGGGGTCGCAGCAAGCGTGCTTTACACGACCGCGTTCGTGTTCCACGCCCCCATCTCCACCACCCACACCATCACTTCTGCGATCATGGGGGTGGGAGCCACCAAACGGCTCTCCGCCGTTCGCTGGGGTGTTGCCAGAAGCATCGCGGTTGCGTGGGTTCTCACAATTCCGGCCGCCGCCGTCGTAGCCGCCGGGATGTATTTCCTGCTGCACCTGTTCATCTGATCCACAGTCCGAGAAGGCCGGGCCTCTGCCCTGAGTGCCCGGATGGTGCTCGCCCTCGGGTGACGTTTGTCATGGGTTCCCAGGATATTTTGAGATTCCGCTTGCCGCCACAGTAGGGTTGGTGTGCACTTTTTGACTATTTGGGAGCTTTCCTTGAGAATTTCTTTCCTTCGCGGCGCGGGCATCACCTTCACCGCCGTCCTTGCTGGTTCCGCGCTCGTTGCATGCGCCGAAGTACCGACGGCCGAAGTGGGTGACTGCATCAACAGTTCCGACCTCGCCGAAGACGAGATCGACGAGATCACGACCGTCTCCTGCGAAGATCCCCACGACCTCGAGGTGTTCCATGCGTTCGACCTGCCCGAAGGCGATTTCCCGGGTGAGGAAGCGATGAGCGAGGCGGCCGAAGAGGAATGCGTGGGCGCATTCGAGGACTACGTCGGCCTCGACTACCTGGAATCGGAACTGTACATCACCGTCATCAACCCGACCGAAGAGACCTGGGACACCGCGGACGACCGCGAGATCCTCTGCGTTCTGGAGGGTGAGGAAGCAACGAGCTCCTTCAAAGACTCCGGGATCTAACCGAATCTGCCGGAGATGTAGGCTTCCGTAGCCGAATTGGACGGTGCTGAGAAGATCTGCGCCGTCGCGTCGAGTTCCACGAGCCGCCCGGGTTCGCCCGCGCCGTCGGTGTTGAAAAACCCCGTTCGGTCCGAGACCCGGGCGGCTTGTTGCATGTTGTGGGTGACGATGACGATCGTGTAGTCATCCTTGAGTTCGGTGATGAGATCCTCGATCGCGAGGGTGGAGATCGGATCGAGCGCGGAGCAGGGTTCGTCCATGAGCAATACCTGCGGCTTCACCGCGATCGCGCGGGCGATGCACAGCCGCTGCTGCTGCCCGCCGGAAAGCGCGGAGGCCGGTGCGTCGAGCCGGTCTTTCACCTCCTTCCACAGGTTCGCTCCCGTGAGTGCCCGTTCCACGAGGTCCTGGGCGTCGGCTTTGGGCAGGCGGCGGTTGTTGAGCTTCACGCCGGCGAGCACGTTCTCCGCGATCGACATCGTCGGGAACGGGTTGGGGCGCTGGAACACCATGCCGATGTGGCGGCGCACTTCAGCCGCGTCCACGTCCCGGGCATAGAGGTCCTGGCCGTTCATTTTCACGCTACCCTCTACCCGCGCACCGGGAACGACTTCGTGCATCCGGTTCAACGTGCGCAGGAAGGTGGATTTTCCGCAGCCGGAGGGGCCGATGAGGGCGGTGACGGCGCGGGGTTCAATTGCCATGGAAACGTCGGCGACGGCGTGTTTGGGACCGTAGAAGACGTTAAGGTCGGAGATGTCTAGTCGACGTGTCACATCGAGTCCTTATTAGCTGCGAGGGGAGAAGTATTTGCTCACCGCGCGGGCGGCGAGGTTGAGGAGCATGACGATGGCGATGAGGGTGAGGGCACCGGCCCACGCGCGGTCGATCGATGCGCCCCCTTGGGCGTATTGGCGGTAGACGAACACCGGCAGGGTCGCGATCCGGCCGTCGAAGGCATTCCAGTTCAGGCCGGAGGCGAAACCGACCGTCACGAGCAGCGGCGCAGTTTCTCCGATCACTCGGGCGACCGCGATCATGATGCCAGTGGTGATGCCCGCGATCGCCGTGCGGAGCACGACTTTGCTGATCGTTAGCCACTTGGGCACCCCGAGCGCGTAGGCCGCCTCCCGTAGTTCGCCCGGCACGAGGCGGAGCATCTCCTCCACCGAGCGCACCACCACGGGCGTCATGAGCACCGCGAGTCCCACTCCGCCGATGACGGCAGATTTGTAGGCGGGACCAAACATGAGGAGGAACACCGCGAAGGCGAACAACCCCGCGACGATGGAGGGGATCCCCGTCATCACATCGACGAGCACAGTGACCGCGCGGGCGAGCGGGCCGCGGCCGTATTCCACGAGGTAGATCGCGGTGAGGATTCCGAGCGGGATGGCGATCGCTGCGGCGATCGCGGTGACGTAGATGGTCCCGATGATCGCGTGGTAGATCCCGCCTTCGACCATCGCGCCATACACGCCGGTCATGTCGGTGTTGAGGAACAC
>JAJYRV010000020.1:0-14205 GCA_021793935.1 Actinomycetes bacterium
GCGGCGGGGGCCTGGGAAACGTGGGGGCGACGAATCGCGTGGGCGGGAAGGGCCATCAGCTACGCTCCTTTCGGGGACGAGTCTTTTCGGCGGCGCGCAGCCGCACGGGTTTGGATCGGGGGTTGTCGGCGATCTCCTGGGAGTCCGCCTGTTCCGCCCCCCGGGTAAGCAGGGTGAGATAGGGGGCGTGTTCGGGAAGCTCGACCGGGAAATCGGGAGGCGTGGCGGAGGTGGCTCCGCGGGTCAGTTCGCGCTTGACGATGCGGTCCTCGAGCGACTGGTAGGACATGACCACGAGGCGCCCACCGATCCGGAGCGCGTCGATCGCGGCGGGAAGGGCACGGGAGAGGATCTCGAGCTCCTCGTTGACGGCGATCCGCAGCGCCTGAAAGGTGCGTTTGGCCGGGTTGCCCCCCGTGCGGCGGGCGGGGGCGGGGATCGCTTCGCGGATGAGGTCGACGAGCGCGCCGGAGGTGGCCACCGGGTCGGTGCCCCGGCGGGCGACGATGGCTTCGGCGATCCGGCCGGCGAACTTCTCCTCGCCGTAGACCCGCAGGATCCGCCGGAGCTCCGCCTCGGGCAGCTCCGCGAGAAGCTCCGCGGCGCTCGCGCCTCGGGTCTGGTCCATCCGCATGTCGAGCGGGGCGTCCTGGGCGTAGGCGAAGCCGCGGACCGCTTCGTCGAGTTGCATAGAACTCACGCCCAGATCCATGAGAATGCCGCTCGCCCCCTCCCCCGCTTGGTCGGCGGCGACATCGGCGATCGCGTCGTAGGTGGCGTGTACGGGGACGAACCGGTCGGAGAACCCGGCGAGCCGCTCGGTGGCAAGGGCGAGCGCCCGAGGGTCGCGGTCGATTCCCACGACCGTGAGGGCGGGGAAGGTCTCCAGCAGCAGTTCGCTGTGCCCCCCGAGCCCAAGCGTCGCGTCGATGACCACGGGGGCAGGTGCTGCTTCGATCGGTGGCCGGAGCAGCTCGATGCACCGCGCCGCCATCACCGGTACGTGGACCGGGTGGGAAGGTGAGCGGTGCATGTGAGCCTTTCGGGGAGTGAAGTGGAGGGGGTGTGTTCCTCGTCTGGCCAGGACTCCCTCCGCCTGGCTCTGGCGCCGGGGAAGTGCGTCAGAACCGCGGTGAGAGACCTCGCCATACGAGGGTCAGCGGTTACATTCCGGGGACCACCTCCTCGGTGAGTTCCGCGTAGATGTCCTCTTGGGCGAGGAGGTAGTCCTCCCATGCCTGGGCATCCCAGATCTCGATCTTTGATCCGGACCCGATGACGGCGAGCTCCCGACCCAGACCCGCGTACTTGCGCAGGATCGCGGGGATCGTGACCCGTCCTTGCTTATCGGGAACCTCGTCGGTGGCGCCGGAGAGGAACACACGCATGTAGTCCCGCGATTGCTTGGAGGTGAGGGGGGCTTGACGGAGGCGGTCGTGGATTTCTTTGAATTCATCGCGGGGAAAGGCGTAGAGGCAGCGCTCCTGGCCGCGGGTGATGACGATGCCCCCGGACATGGCTTCGCGGAACTTCGCCGGCAGGATGAGACGCCCCTTGTCATCAAGCTTCGGCTCGTATGTACCAAGGAACATGTCACCTCCTACCACCCAGTCGCCACCAGATAGCACCACATTACTCCACTTCCCTCCCCTGTCAACTTTATTCGCCGATATTCCTCGCGTTTTTCTGACGTAGCTGCAGGTCAACGCGGGTGGGGCGAAGTGGAGGGCGATTGCCCTATTTCGCTGAGCCCCGGGGGGGCGGCCAGGCTAGGCTCTAGTCATGCGTGAGTCCTTGCGTTCGCTTCAGCACAACCTTGACCAAGCACTGCGGGGGCGGCCCGACGTCGTCCGCCTCACCGCCGCGGTATTCCTCGCGGGCGGGCACCTGCTGCTGGAAGACGTTCCTGGGGTCGGCAAGACGACGCTCGCCCGCGCGCTCGCGCATTCGGTTGGGGGCACGATGGGCCGGATCCAATTCACCCCGGATCTCATGCCTGCCGACCTCACCGGGGTGACGGTGTACCGGGCGGAGAGCGGGGAGTTCGTGTTTCATCCGGGCCCGGTCTTCGCCTCGGTCGTCGTTGCCGATGAGATCAACCGGGCCTCTCCGAAGACGCAGTCGGCGTTGCTCGAGGCGATGCAGGAGGGCCAGGTGACCGTGGACGGCACGAGTCACGCGCTGCCCAGCCCGTTCATGGTCATCGCTACGCAGAACCCGTTCGAGATGGCAGGCACCTACCCGTTGCCGGAAGCTCAGCGCGACCGATTCATGGCCCGCACGGCGATCGGATACCCGGATAGTTCTGACGAGTTCATGGTGCTGCGCTCCGGCGGGTGGGATCCCGTTGCCACCCCGCAGATACTCGATATCGACGCGGCGCAGGCGCTCCTCGCCCAGGCAGCAGAGCAGCATGTTGCTGACCGCGTGCACACCTACGTGCTCGACCTCATCCGGAGCACCCGTTCCCACCCGCAGGTGCTCCTCGGTGCCTCTCCGCGCGCAGGTTTGCACCTCATCGCCCTCTCCCGCGCATGGGCGCTGCTCGCGGGACGGGACCACGTGCTCCCCGACGACGTGCAAGCAGTCGCGATCGCGGGGCTAGGTCACCGGATCACGTTGACGAAGGCGGCCCAACTCCACGGCGCTAACCCCGAATCCCTCCTTGCCGAAATTCTTA
This sequence comes from Actinomycetes bacterium, assembly GCA_021793935.1. The sequence goes on from JAJYRV010000020.1 coordinate 2,681, forward strand.
CGGAGGTGCCAGTTCCGTGAGCCTTCGCGTCCCTGCCGGTCGCCCTACGCTGCGCGCAGCGGGGCTGCTGATCACCGGCGTGGGGCTCGGCACGGCCGGGGCGTTCACCAGTAGAGAGATACTCGTCTGGTTCGCGAGTATCCTGCTCGCACTCCTCACCGTGGTCTGGGGATGGACGGTGCAAGAATCGGTGCGCGACCGCCGCCGCGCACTCGAGCGACGTATCGTTCCCGCGCAGCTCCAGGTCGGGCGCTCCGCCCGCAATTCCTTGACGTTCGCTGCGGCGCGACCGCCACCCCTTTCCCGGATCACCGACACGGTCCCACGTTCACTGCGGGGCCCGGGAAGCGAAACTGACCGGACGCTACGCCCCACGCGCCGGGGCCCGGTGCAACTAGGGCCGGTGTTTCTCCACCGCTCCGACCCGTTCGGGTTGTTCTCCTGGCGCAGCACGATGCGCCGCCCCGACGAGGTCATCGTGTGGCCACGCACCGACGCGGTGCCCACCGAAGTGTTCGACCGCCTGCGAGCGCTCACGCTCGGAGCTGTCGGATCGCCCGCCCCGGAGATCGATGATCTCTCCCTACGGGAGTACCGCCACGGCGACCCGCTGTCACGGATCCATTGGAAACGTACCGCCCAGCACGGCACCCTCCTCGTCCGCCAGGATGACCCGGGGCGGACCACCCATTTCGATCTCCTGCTCCTGCCGGGGTCCGCCGGTGAGACCGACACCGCGGTCGACACGCTCGCCGCCGCGGCAGCGAACCTCACCGCCCCGGAGACTACACTGCGGCTCCTCACGCCCGGCATTCAGGTCACGGGCGAGTTACCCGCGGTATTGACCGCCCTTGCCCACGCGGCGCCGGCGGAGCCCGCTCTTCCTACCGAACGCCCACGCGGCATCGTCGTCGCGGCGCTGGCTACGGCCACCGAACAGGCTGCTGCTGCGCTCGCTGCGTGGCTCACCGCCGGCGAGCTCGATCCTGAGGCCGTGTTCATCTTCCCCGCCGCCCCGCTCCCGCCGCCCGCCCGCGAACGCTTACGCGCCTTCACGGTGGTCACGCTGTGATGCGGCCCGCGGCGCTCATCGGCCTCCTCCTACTCGCTACCCTCGCCCCGGTAGTGGCCCTCTCCGCGCTGATCTCTCCGCACGTGTGGTGGGCCTCCGTGGTGGCGGGCGTGGGCCTGGCCGCGGCGACCCTGGCGGCTTTGCGCCTCTTCACCTCATGGGTGGTTTGGCCGACCCTCATCGCGCTGGGCGTCAGCGGCTTCGGGGTCCTCGGTGTCGAATCCCGCCTGCAGGATTCGGAGTTCGTGTTCGGGACGTTGGAGTCATTTTCTACGCTGTTCTCCCTCATCCTGCGAGGAGCCGAGACCTTGCGGACCGACACCGCTCCGGTGGGCAGCGGGCCGGGGGTCGCCCTCATCGTCGCGGGTGCCGTGACCGCCCTGTTCGTCGCCGCCGAATCCCTCGCTGTCGGAGCCGATTCGCCGGCGCTGGCGGGCGTACCGCTACTGCTTATGTGGGCCCCGGAACTCGTGCTGGGGTCCGATGTCTCCGCGGGGTTGATCCTCCTGTCGGCGGTGGCCTACATCGCGCTGCTCGCCGCGGGCACCCGGCCGTGGCTGGCCCTGAAGCCCGCGGTTCCCATCGTCGCGGGCGTCACCACCCTCACAGTGCTTGCCACGGTCATCTTCACCCCGTGGGCGTTGTCCTACCCGTCCTGGCTCGGCGGGGTGGGCGGATCGGCCTCAACTCGCCTGGATCTGGGGTTGGACATTCGTGACGACCTCGTGCGGGGGGCGAACCGGCCGCTCATCTACTACCACGGCCTGTCTCCGGCCGAGCTCGGGCCGATCCACTCCCACACTCTTGCCGATTTCGACGGCCGGGAGTGGCACACGGAAGATGAGGAGGTTTGGCTGGAGACCTCCCGGCTCTTCCCGGAAGGCTATGCCTCGATGCTCGACGAGGGGGAAGAACGCCGCGCCGTGCAGTTCCGCATCGACGATCTCGCCCAGGACCGATTGTTCCTGCCGGAAAGTCCACGGGAGATGCAGGTGCCGAACCTATACAACCCGTTTAACGATGAGGTGTATTCCGCGGGGGGCGGGAAGGCGGCCTACGCATTCTCCGGTCTCCCCCTCATTACCGATCCCGAGGTGTGGCACGAGCAGTCCTTGAGCGATGGGAGGCCGACCGACGTCGAGCGCTATCTCCAGGTCCCGGCCACGAGCAAGTTCGCGGAGATCGAAGCGCTCACGGAGGAGATCATTGACGGCGCGGAGTCGCCTTACGAGAAGGCGGTCGCGATCCAGGACTTTTTCCGAAACGACGACCGCTTCGAATACACCACGTCGGTTCCCTCTCCTGACACCGATGACGCGGTGTGGGACTTTCTTGAACACGGTCAGGGTTACTGCGTGCAATTCGCGACGGCGATGGTCGTCGTGGCGCGCACCGCCGGGATACCCGCGCGTATGGCCGTGGGGTTCTTGCCCGGAACGCCAGCCGGGGACGGGGGCGAGCCGGGCGGGGTGATTCGGAGCCACGATGCGCACACCTGGCCGCAGCTCTATCTTGGGGCTGCCGGTTGGGCGAGGTTCGAACCCACGCCCGCCGCCCGCACCGGCGCCGTTCCCGAGAGCGCACAAGGCCTCACCGCGGACCCAGCGCTGGAGGAATCTGAGGACGTGCCCACAGCGGCCCCGACCCAGGCGCCCACGGATGCGCCGGAGCCCTCGGATTCGCCGGCGGCGGAGGTCTCGGCAACAGACGTGGGCACACGCCGCCTGCCAGCCTGGCCGTTCATCCTCGCGCTCGCGGTCATCGCCGCTGGGTTCCTCGTTGCGTTCGAACGGCGGCAGCAGGCCCGGGCTCGCGCGGCCTGGGGCACCGAGGAGTACTGGGGCGCAGCGGTCTCAGCGCTCCGGCCCCTGGGGCTCCACTCCCTACCGGCCGACACGCCCACCGCGCTGCTTCGACGCGCTCAGGACCTCGAGGTTGCGCCTCGGGACCCCACTGGCGCCACCTTTGCTCAGGACTTAGCTGGGTTCGCGCAGCTGACCCAGGCAGTCAACGACGTTCGCTATGCGCCCGCTTCGTCGCCGGCGCGAGTGAAGGATCTGCAGCAATGGTTGGCGGAGACGGAAGAAGCTGCCGAGAACTGGCGGTAGCCGTAGGCGGCCATACCGATGCGACCGACCGCGGCAGAAACGGCCTCCCAATGACGGGCGGCAAGCCCGACTTAGCGGTTACGCCGGCGATCGTCCCAGCGGTCATCTAGGCGGTCCATGAACGCCTTCCGCTTGGGAGCAGCCTTACCCTTCTGCTGCTTGGGCGCGGCACGGTCGACCTCGGACTTCCTGGTCGCAAGGAGGACCCCACCGAACATGAGGAGGAACCCGATGATCCCCAGCCAGGTCTGCCCCGCCGCTACCCCACCGATGAGCGCACCAAGTCCCGCAATGACCACTAATATGCCAAGGGCCATATGGACAGGTCGGCGGCTCCTGCGACCGGTGATGGCATCCACCAATCGAGGATCGTCGGAGCGGAGCTGCTGCTCCATCTGCTCCAACACGCGCTGCTCGTATTCTGAGAGAGGCATGTCGGCTCCTGATGTCGCGGGGCAACGGGTTTGTTGCTGTGTTACTAGGATATGCCCGATCGGCGATTCCTGGTAGCCGGTCGGGATATGAGTGACCCGGCTCGCACCTTACTCTCCCCGAATCGGGCGTGAATCTCATCCATGACGCGCTCCGCTTCCCGCCGTTCTGGCCCGTCATCATCGAGAAAGGGCTGAATCGCCGTGGTGGCGGAGTCTGTCAACCCCTCGCAACGGATCCCGAGCAGGCGCACCCCGTTGTGAGGGATGGCTAGCTGCTCGAACAGGGTTATTCCGGCCTGGTAGATCTCGTAGGCGACGTCGGTGGGGTTGGTCAGTGTGACAGAGCGGGTCACCGTTGTGAAATCGCCGAACCTCACCTTGATCGCGACGACGGCGCCGAGCAGCTTATGCGCCCGAAGGCGGGCTGCGCAGCGGTGGGCCTGGTCGAGGAGAACCGCGTGCATATCCTCCCGCTCGGTGAGGTTCGTGGGGAAGGTCTGTTCGTGACCGATCGATTTGTCTTCGCGTTGCACCTCAACGGGCCGGGGATCCTTGCCCCAGGCGAGGTCGTGGAGCCTCGCAGCGGCAGCGGAACCTAGCAGGCTCGTGAGTGCGCGCACCGGCGTGTGAGCGAGTTCCTTGACGTTGGTGATCCCGGCGTTCGCGAGCCTCGCTTCAGTGCGTTCCCCCACTCCCCAGATCGCACCGACCGGTAGCGAGTGCAAGAATTCGATCGTTGCGGGCTCGGGGATGAGTAACATGCCGTCGGGTTTCGCATGCCCGGAGGCGAGCTTGGCAACGAACTTCGTGGCTGCAATGCCCACAGATGCCACCACGCCTAATTCGGCGGAGATCTGGCTCCGGATCGAGGCGGCGATCACCGCCGGTGAGCCGAGGCGGCGTCGAGCCCCGGAGACGTCCAGGAACGCTTCGTCGATGGAGAGCTGTTCAACGATGGGAGTGACGTCTCGGAGGATCTCCATCACCCGCAGCGATATGGCGCGGTATTTCTCGTGGTGGGGAGGCAGAATCACCGCGTGCGGGGCGAGCGCTCTCGCCTGATTCATCGGCATCGCCGAATGCACGCCATATTCGCGCGCTTCGTAGGTCGCCGCGAGGACGACCCCGCGCTGTTGACCGCCGACGATGACGGCGCGCCCCCGCAGGTCGGGCCGCTCCAGAAGTTCGACCGCGGCGAAGAACGCATCCATATCCACATGCAGGATCGGGGTGGCCGAGTCGTCGTTCCCCCAGTTCCTGCGGGCATCTTTAGCCCGCGCTCCTCGCGACATGGAACGAGACTACGACGCTTGAGCCAGAGCGGCGAATCCCGCCTCGTGGCGAGAAATGTGCGCCTCCACGGCGGCGAGGAATTGCCCCGCGGCACGCGCGGCTTCACGCGCGCTCGACGCATCGATTTCGCGCAATTGTCCAGATTCCAGGGCTGCCCGGGTTGCAGCGGAGGCGAGATAGAACTCCACCCACGGACCCCACTCCTCACCCGCCTCCGCGAGCTGGGCCCATGCACTACGCACCTTGCGCCGCGCGGGTGACCCCACTGCTGGGCTGATCGCAAGCACGGCCGCTGCGCCGCGGAGTGCTGCCATGTGGGCGTGGAGGAACTGCTCCCGCGCAGAGGAGTGCAGATGAGCCGCGTCGAGTTCGTTGTGGGCGCGCCGAAGCAGCTGCCGGGAATTGAAGTAGCTCATGGTTTCCTCCTTTTCTCCATTATCGAACGAGCGTTCTAGAAAGGCAAGAGGTTTGTGCGGTACATTTTCGGTGTGTCCCAACCCTCGCCCTCCTGGCCCACCGAGCCGGTGAAGACCTCATTCGCAACAGTAGAGCTCACCCCTGACATTGACGGTGGCGGGGTGACCTTGATGATCGATGGGATGGAGAGTTCTCATCACAATTTCGCCGATCCCACCGCGCTGACCTTTGAATACATGCAGTACATGCAGGCGGTGCTCCGTGCGGAAATACCGCCCACGAGCCGCGAGGGCTCTTCCCGGGGGCGTCCCCGCGTACTACACGTCGGCGCGGCCGGTTGCACGATGGCACGAGCAGTGAATGCCGAGTGGCCGGCCTCACACCAAGTCGCGATCGAGACCGATGAACTCCTCGCTACTTGGGTGCGCGAATGGTTCGATTTGCCACGCTCGCCGCAGTTGCGAATTCGGGTGCAAGATGGCTACGAGGCTGTGCGCACCGCGCCCGAGGGGCGCTACGAGGCGGTCATCAGGGACGCATTCAGCGACCGACAGGCCCCGCATCACCTCACGACCCTCGAGTTCACTTCCCACGTGCACCGAATCTTGACTCCCGGCGGTCTCTACCTCGCGAATAGCGCCAATCGGCCCCCGCTCACCCTCACCCGGCGAGAGGCGGCAACCGTGGGAGAGGTGTTCGACCACGTCTCGGTCATTCTGGAACCGGGCGTACTCCGCGGTCGCCGTTACGGCAACGCCGTCATCGTCGGCTCCCAGGCCCCGCTGGAGCATTCCCTGCACCGGGTGCTGCGCACGCTCCCCGCCCCCGCCCGGCTTCTTACAGGTGAGGATCTCGCGCGGTTCATCGCCGGCCACGGCCCGCTGACGTAGGAGGACGCTCCTGCCCCAACCGCGCCCACCCGGTAGGGCCCCCGCGGCGGCGGGTGCCGAATGGTGGGAATAAAAAAAGTAGGCGCTCGTTGCCGAGCGCCTACTTCTTGTTGTTCAGGTCTTAGACTGCGCGAACAGCTTCTGCCTGGGGGCCCTTCGGGCTGTCAACGATGTCGAACTCGACACGCTGCTCTTCGTTCAGGGTACGGAACCCATCGGATTCGATGGCCTTCCAGTGAACGAAAACGTCGGGGCCGCCGTCATCCTGAGCGATGAAGCCGAAGCCCTTTTCTGCGCTGAACCACTTAACGGTTCCTTGTGCCATTCTTCTTATGTCCTTCCGGGACGGTCAGTGACCGTGGCTGTCTGCCGCGGTCCGGTGCCGCATTGCTTCACCCACGTTGTGCTTGGGTTCTTTTTGTCCCGGTCCTACGTAAGTCGCTTTGCAACGACTGCCAGTCTGGCATGTTCACGCGTTCGGCGCCACCCTGGATCTCGGCGAGTTACTCCCCGTCCTCATCTTGACCGGCGAGAAACGCCTCAACTTGCGCGGCGATATCGTCGGCAGTGGGCACGTCTGCGGCGGGCAGGGGCGGCGGAGTTTCCTGTGTCTGAGAGAACGTGTCGTAGTTCTTCTCCAGGGTCGACACCAGTGCCCGGACCTCGTCGGACTCGGCAACCTGCCGCTCGATTTCAGCGTGCACTTTCACTCCCCGCGCCTCAAGATCACCCACTGGCAATGAGAGTTCCGTGGCTCGGGAGATGCGGCGCACGAGTTCTGCCGCCGCCTGCGGGTAGTCGGTTTGGGTGAGGTAGTGGGGCACGTTCACGGCGAAACCGATCGCGTCCCGCCCCTCTTGCCCAAGCCGGTACTGGAGCAGTCCGCCTACCGTCGAGGGTACTTTCACGCTGCCCATGAAGTTCGGGGCGTCGGTGAGTAGGTCCGCCCGGGTCGCGTGGGAGGTCACGGTGAGCGGCCGCGTGTGGGGCACGCCCATGGGGATACCGTTGATACCGATCGTGAGCTCCACGCCGAAGTCTTCGATGATCGTCCTCACCGCGGCGATGAAACGCTCCCACTGCACATCGGGTTCGCAGCCGTGCAAGAACAGCAGCGGCGCCCCTTCGTCATCACGCAGCAGGTCGACGACGATTTCCGGCTGGTCATACCCGGTCCACGCGCCGTCGGTGAAGTCCATGAGCGGGCGGCGGGCGCGGTAGTCAATGAGGGCATCGACGTCGAAGGTCGCCACGCGTTCGCCGGTTAGGTGTCGCAGCAGGTGCTCGCTCGCGAGTTCACCTGCGTTGCCGGCATCGATCGCTCCTTCCAGGGCGTGGACGAGCACCGGGACTTGGGGCAGCTCAGATCCGGAGAGCTCATAAAGATCACGGGGATTCATTTACACATCACCTCTGGCTTTTACAACACCGCGACACCGAGTTTAATTCCTGCGCACGCCTCAGATCATACGCACACCCACGCCCGGTATGAGACGCATCACCGCGGCTGCCGGTTATCTCCGGAGTCGTCGTGAGGGATAATGGATTGCCTGTCTTTTCCGGCGGATGTCTATTAGGTAAGGAACTAAGTGTCATCCCCTACCGATGCGCGGCTCAGCGCCGAACAAACTTACGTCTCCGAGGTCTATCGTCGCCTCGACGAACTTCGCGATCAAACGCGCCGTCGTCTTGATGAGGTGCGCCGTTCCGGTGCCAACGGCACCCATCAGAACCGTTCGGAGCGGGACGCCTTCGCCACGCTGTATGAGGACCGCCTCGCGCTGCTGGAATCCGTCGAGGAACGTCTCGTCTTCGGCCGCCTCGACCTCCTCGACGGAGATCTGCGGTACATCGGGCGGGTCGGCCTCTCCGACGCCGATCATCACCCGCTCCTCACCGACTGGCGGGCACCGGCTGCTCGGCCGTTTTATCAGGCCACGGCTGCCCATCCCCAAGGCGTCACTCTCCGCCGCCATATTCAAACTCGGGGCCGAGACGTTGTTGGGATCGAAGACGACGTACTGGATCTTGATGCCGTGGAGAACCCGTCCGACCTCGCCGGGGAAGGCGCTCTGCTCGCGGCGTTGGCCGAGCACCGGACCGGGCGGATGGGTGACATCGTTGCGACGATCCAGGCCGAGCAGGACGCAATCATCCGTTCGGATGTCGATGGTGTGCTCGTTGTCCAGGGAGGGCCGGGCACGGGCAAGACCGCCGTCGCGCTGCACCGGGCTGCGTACCTGCTCTACGCCCACCGGGAACGCATGGAACGCTCCGGAGTCCTCGTCATCGGGCCGAGCCCCGTGTTCTTGCGATACATCGAGCAGGTGCTCCCCGCCCTGGGTGAAACCGGGGTCGTGTCAATGACGATCGCGGATCTTGTTCCCGGGGTGAGCGTGACCGCCACCGAATCCGACAAACTGGCCACGATCAAAGGTAAGCCGATCTGGCAGCGGATCATTTCCCGGGCCGTACGCGCCCGTCAACGCGTCCTTCCCCGCCAGGAACTCAAAGTGGGCTCCGTCTCGCTCACCCTCCGGCCCGAGGACGTACGCACTGCTCACACCCGGGCCCGCCGCACGGGCCAGCCCCACAACCAGGCACGGGTAACTTTCGTGCGGGTAATGCTGCGTTTCCTCGCTGAACAGTACGCTGAAGCCGTCGAAGGCGTGAGCGAGGAGGAGATCCCAGAAATCATCGACGACATCCGCTCCTCCCGAGACGTGCGTGTCGCACTCAACCTGTGCTGGATGCCGCTGACCGCTACCGGGCTCATCGCTGACCTGTTCGCCAAGCCACACCGGCTCGCAGAGTCCGCCCACGAACTCGGCGAACACACCCGTGAACTGCTCTACCGCGACCCGAGCGCAGGCTGGACCGAGGCGGACATCCCGCTCATCGACGAAGCGGCCGAACTCATCGGCAGCGACGACGCGACCGCTCGAGCTCAGACTCGAGCAGAAGAAGCGCGGCGCTCAGCCGATATCGACTACGCACGGCAGATGCTGGAGAACACCGGCCTGGGCGGTGGGATCGTCACGGCCGAAATGGTCGCCGAGCGCTTCGCTGACCGAGGACCGGCGATGACCCTCGCCGAACGCGCGCTCGCCGATCGGTCCTGGACCTATGGCCACGTCGTCATCGATGAAGCCCAAGAGCTGTCCGCGATGGCGTGGCGCGCCCTGCTGCGGCGCAACCCGACGAGGTCGATGACCATCGTGGGGGATGTTTCCCAGGTGTCGACGAGTGCCGGAACGCGGCGCTGGGCGGAAACGCTCGACAAGCGCATCAAGGGCAGTTGGCGCTTGGAGACCCTCACGGTCAACTACCGCACCCCCGCGTCGGTGATGGCGGCGGCGTGGGCCGTTGCGGTCGCAGCCGACCCGACCCACCCGCCGAGCGAGATCACTTCCGCGCGGGACGTTCCCGATGCGCTCGAGGTCCTGGAGACCTCCGATATCAGTTCGGCGGTGAAATCCGCGATCGATACCGAGCGCAGCGCCGGCGGTAACCTCGCTGTGATCGTTCCCACGTCTTTGCTACACACCTACGCAGAGGAATTCGGCCTCGACGTCTCCGCCGACCTCACCGCCCCCGTGGTTATCCTCGATCCGGCTCGCGCCAAGGGGCTCGAGTTCGATCGGGTGATCCTCGTGCAACCGCGGCAAATCCAGGCCGAGAGCGCGGGCCCCGGTGACCTCTACGTCGCGATGACCCGGTGCACTCAACGGCTCGTCGTCGTCGCTGGTTCGGGCCTTCCCGAGGGGCTTGAGTCCGGCCGCTGACCCGCCCGGGCTGTGTTCACGTAGTGAACCGCGTTTGAAGCACCCGGCTTGCAGGTGCACAATAAATGGCGTGACCAAGGCACTGCTCCTAGAAAATATTCACCCTTTTGGAAAAGAATCGCTGGAAGCGATCGGAGCTGAGGTGACCACCCACGGCGGAGCGCTTGATGAAGATGAACTCATTGAGGCCCTGCAGGGAGTCGACCTCGTCGGGATCCGTTCCAAGACCCACATCACCAAGCGGGTCATTGAGAACGCTCCGCACTTGCAGGCGATCGGTGCGTATTGCATCGGTACGAACCAGATCGATCTCAACGCGGCTGCGGAAGCCGGGATCGCGGTGTTCAACGCGCCTTTTTCCAACACTCGATCCGTCGTCGAACTCGCTCTCGCGGAAATCATCGCCCTGACGCGGCGGCTGACGGAAAAGGACAAGGCACTGCACGCGGGGCGATGGGACAAGTCCGCCAAGGGCGCCCACGAAGTGCGTGGCAGGGTGCTGGGAATCGTGGGGTACGGGAACATCGGCACCCAGCTCTCCGTTGTTGCTGAGGCGCTCGGGATGCGAGTGATCTTCTACGACACCGCAGAGAAACTCGCTCTCGGCAACGCCAAGCGGATGGCCTCCCTGGACGCCCTGCTGGAGGCGGCCGACATCGTCACGCTGCACGTGGACGGGCGCCCCGGCAATGCCGGCATGTTCGGCGCCGCGCAGTTCGCGAGCATGAAGGACGGCGCAATCTTCCTCAACCTCTCGCGCGGGTTCCTCGTCGACTACGCCCACCTGCGCAAGGAAATCCTCAGCGGGCGCCTGTCCGGGGCGGCGGTTGACGTCTTCCCAGAAGAGCCCAAGGTGCAAGGCGACGCGTTCGATTCCGAACTGCGCGACCTCTCCAACGTCATCCTCACCCCCCACATCGGCGGGTCCACTGAGGAGGCCCAGGAGAACATCGGCCACTTCGTCTCCGGCAAGATCGGCGCATTCCTGCGTTACGGTGCCACGGACCTTTCCGTGAACATGCCCCAATTGGTTCTCGAACCACCGAAGTACGGCACCTTCCGCTTCACGCACCTGCACCGCAACGTGCCCGGGGTGCTCGCCTCGGTGAACAACGTGCTCAGCGAAGTCGGCGCGAACGTGGAGGCGCAGATGCTGGCCACCTCCGGGGTGCTCGGTTACGTCACTACCGACATCGCCTCCCCACTCCGGGCCGATGCGCTGGCCGCGCTCGAGTCTCTCGAGGCGACGATCCGGGTCCGCAGCCTGAACGGGGCGATCGAGTAACGTTCGGGAAGTTAGGCTACGTGTATGTACACACCTGCACCCGATCGCTATGACCGCATGCCCATGCGCCGCGCCGGCGCTAGCGGCTTGAAACTTCCGCTCATCTCCCTTGGGCTGTGGCACAACTTCGGTGATGACAGCCCGATGCAAACGCAGCGCGATATTGTTCTGCACGCGTTCGATCAGGGCATCACTCAGTTCGACCTGGCTAACAACTACGGTCCGCCGGGCGGGTCGGCCG
>JAJYRV010000020.1:14215-15265 GCA_021793935.1 Actinomycetes bacterium
TCCGATCTACCTGCTGCGCACCGACCTTGTTGGGTTGCGCGACGAACTCGTCATCACGACCAAGGCCGGCTACGACATGTGGCCCGGCCCCTATGGTGAGTTCGGTTCACGCAAGTACCTTCTCGCCTCCTTGGATCAGTCCCTCGACCGACTCGGCCTCGATTACGTCGACATCTTCTACTCCCACCGGTTCGATCCTGACACTCCGCTGCGGGAGACGCTCGGGGCGCTCAAGACCGCGGTCGATTCCGGGCGCGCGCTCTACGCGGGGATCTCTTCCTACTCCGCTGAACGTACCCGGCAAGCGGTGGCGACGGCTCGGGAGATCGGGTTAGATCTACTGGTTCACCAGCCCTCGTACTCGATGATCAACCGCTGGATCGAGAAGCCGGGTGAGGAGGGAGAGTCGCTCCTCGATGTTATCGGCGACACCGGCCTCGGCAACGTCGTGTTCTCCCCGCTCGCACAAGGGATGCTCACCAGCCGTTACTTGAACGGGATTCCTGCCGACTCGCGCGCCGCAGCGGGTAAGTCGCTCCGGGAGGGTTTTCTGAGTGACGAGAACCTGGCGAACATCCGCGGGTTGAACGCTATCGCTGAACGGCGAGGGCAATCGCTCGCCCAGATGTCGATCGCCTGGGTCCTTCGGGACGAGCGGGTGACGACGGCGCTCGTCGGCGCTTCCAGCCCCGCGCAGCTCACGGACACGCTCGGGGCGCTCGAGAATCTGGAATTCTCCGACGATGAGCTCGCCGAGATCGACGAGTACGCGCGCGATGGAGACATTAACCTATGGGCACCGAGATCCTCTGATCTCTAATCCCGCCGGCATTGCCGCCGGTGGTGCGGGCTTCCCCTCCCGCACCACCAGCAGCATCCTCAGGTTGCGTCGCGGTTACGACGCAAAGCAGTGATGGCGGAATCGAAGTCTTCCAGCGAGCTGAAGTTGCGATACACGCTCGCGAATCGCAGATAGGCGACTTCGTCGAGGTCTTTAAGGGGCTCGAGAATAGTCAGTCCCACCTCGTGTGCGTCGAACTCCGCGACCCC
>JAJYRV010000412.1 GCA_021793935.1 Actinomycetes bacterium
CCGCCCCGACAAACGAGATCGCCATCGGCATGAACAACAGGGTCTTGGCGACTCTCTCCAGTTTCGATTTGTCGACGACGACGGCGTACACCAAGCCGATGAAGGTGGAGATTATCGGGGCGAGAAGCACCCAGACGAACGTGTTGCGAAACGAGGTGAGCGCAGCGGAGTTCGTGAACATGAACGCGTAGTTCTCCCACCCGACGAACTCTGAAGTGGTCCGATCGAAGAAGGACATGTACACGGTGCGCAGCGCGGGCCAGATGAGCCCGACGACCAGGAGCAGCGCGGCCGGGCCCCCGAAAACCAGCAACGCGAAAAAGGTGCGACTGCGCTGCACCCAGCGATCGGCTGCCCACGCGATGAATAGCAGGACGGCAAGAACGGCAAGGAAGGCAAGAACCACCCCCGCCATTTGGACGAGCTTGTCGCTCGCGGTGAACCCCATCGGTACCTCTCATCCCCTCACAGCAAATGCGCCCCTCACGGCAACGGCAAGGAACGCCTTTTGGAGAAACGAAGGCTGTGGGGCGGCCTGCTCGCCGCCCCACAGCACGCGCGCGTCAGCGCCAGGAGTTCTCGATCTCGTCGAGCGCATCCTCGGCGGACGTGGAGCCGTCGATCCAGTCGGTCATCGCCGTCCAGAACGAGCCTGCCCCCACTTCTGCCGGCATCATGTCCGAGCCGTCGAAGCGTGAGGTCGCCGTCTCATCCTGGAGCAGCTCGATCGCGAGGCGCAGGATGTCCGACGACGCGTTCTCCGGGTCGACGCCCGTGTTCGCGGACGTCACCCCGCCGATGGAGACCCGGCTGTTCGCCCAGTGCTCGGAGGCGAGGTAGGCCTGGAACGCTTGGGTCGCGGGTTCGTCGTTGAAGGCGCCCACGAACTCGCCGGCGACGAGCAGTGGGGATTCGTCGGTGGTGTCACCGGGGAGGTAGAACGCGAATGCTTCGCCCTCGGGGCTCACGTCGGTGCCTTCGGGCCACTGCGCCTCGTAGAAGGAGGCCATGCGCATCATGAAGCAGTCGCCGTCGAGGATCGGCAGGCCGGCGTCGTTGAACGACGTCGTCGCTACCGTTCGCGCGTCGCCGAACCCGCCGTTGACGTAGTCGTCGCTACGCAGGATGTCGCCGACCCGGTTAACGGAGGCGAGGATCTGTGGGTCGTTGAAGGGAATCTCGTGCTCGACCCACTGGTCGTACACGTCCGCGCCCGCTTCGCGCAGGACGGCGTCTTCCACCCAGTCCGTCGCGGGCCAGCCGGTAGCGCCGCCGGACTCGATGCCCGCGCACCAGGGGCGGGCGCCGTCGTCATTATGCTCGTCGGCGATCTGCTGGGTGAGTTCCATCATCTCGTTCCAGGTCTCGGGAACCTCGTAGCCGTTGTCGGCGAAGGCCTGGGGCGAGTACCAGACGAAGGATTTCACCGAGGCCATGAGCGGAGCGGCGTAGAAGGTGCCGTCGACCGTGCCGTAGGCCTTCCAGTCCTCCGACCACCCTTCGTCGGTGTTCTTCTCTACCGATTCGGGGGCGGGAACGACGTACCCGCCGTCGACCATGGTCTGTAGGAGCCCGGGCTGGGGGAACACGGCGAGGTCGGGCGGGTTCCCGCCTTCCGCCTGCACCCGAATTTGGGTCTCGAACTCACCGGAGCCGTTGTGCTCCACCTGGATGCCGGTGCAGTCTTCGAATTGGGCCCAGGACTCCGCGAGTTGGTCTGCTTCGACGTCGCGGATCGAGGAATAGATGGTGACGTGGTCGCCGTCGAAGGTGCCGTATTCTTCGAACTCGGCGCAGTCGCCGTCGCCGCCCGCTTCAGGCGCGTCGCCGCCTTCGGCCCCCTCGTCTGTTGAGCCGCCACCCCCGCAGGCGGTCAACACCAGCGCTAACGCGGCACTTCCAATGAGTGCGCTGCGAACTCGTGAGTTGCTCACTAGCTGCTCCCTTTCATACGTCGTTGTAAGCGTTGGCGGCCTTGGAGTAGTCGCATCGGCGCGGCTCCGCTGCGGCACGGCCAACCCCTGCATCCTATGTAACCGCTTACAAGTAGGAGAATCAAACGATCTTCGTAACGATCCCGCAACGGTATTTTCCTCCGCTCGTGGGCGCGAGCGCCGGGGCGGGCTCGCTCTACGAGGCCAGGGCGTCCTCAGGGTTACGCGGTGGAGACTTCCAGGCGGGCCGGGCCGGTCGAGCTGCGTTCGATGAGATGCGGGGAGAAGACGAGATCGGGCGCAGGTGAGTTCCCGGCGATGAGGTCGAGAATCATCCGGGCACCGGCGACGCCTTGGCTGAAGGCATCCTGTGCCATCGTCGTGAGCCCGAGCAGTTCCCCCACCTCGACGCCGTCGATGGAGATGACGGAGACGTCCCCGGGAACGGCGACGCCCGCCGCCCGGAGTTCCGCGAGCACGCCGAAGGCCATTTCGTCGGAATCGACGACGATCCCGGTAATATCGCACCGACTACGAAGAAGCTCCTGGGCGGCGCGTCTACCGGTGGAGCTCGTGAAGTTGCCCTGCACGAACAGGTCGGCAGCATCTTCGAACCCGTGCTCAGCGGCCGCGCGCAGGAAACTACGCCGCCGGCGAACCGGCGGGGACCACTCCGGCCGGTCGGCGCTGCGCCCGCCCACATGCGCGACCACCCGGTGCCCGAGTTCGGCGAGGTGCCCAGCAGCGCCGGCGATCGCGGCGTCGTCGTCAACGAAAACTCGGTGTGCCCCGCTCGGCCCGGGGCCGATGAACACGATCGGCACCCCTAAGCCCGCC
>JAJYRV010000413.1 GCA_021793935.1 Actinomycetes bacterium
CGCGCGCAGCAGCCGCCACGCAGTCGCGACCGGGGAGGGCCGCCAATCACGGCGCTCGAGCCGCTTGGCGCGGAGCTCGAAGGAGAGGTCACCGGTCGCTTCGCCCATCGCCAGCAGGGTGTTCGCGTACCGGGCGGGACCCATCCGGCGGGCTGCGGCGTCGTCAGCGATCAATTCCACGAGCAGTAGCGCGGCGCGCTTGAATTCCCGGCCTGCACGCAGGCGGCCCGGCACACAGGCGGAATTGATTTCCGCGAGGCGCACGATGGGGCCGTGCCAGTTCCGCAAGTGCACAAGCTCGTGTTCGATGATCGCCTCGATCTTCGCGGCGGGCAGCGCCTCGGCGAGTCCGCGGGAGATGTAGACCTCGCGGGAGAGTGGGGAGCCGGTGTAGGCGGTGAGCTCACAGGAATCAACGGTGACGATCGTGAACCGGCCTCGACGGCGCCGGGCGATGGCGAGCGGCGCTATCAGGTTGAGGTCCCGGTGCTGGGAGGAGGCGAGAGGTTCAGCGCGGGCCCACACGAGGGAGGCGAGGGCGCCAGCTGCAGCGAGCATTCCCCACGCGGCGAGGGTGACCGCGATCGACCGGGCGGGCGGGGCCGCCGCGTCGGTGCCCACGGCGCGGGCGACGATGACTCCCAGGAGGTAGGCCGTAATGGCGAGGCCTCCGACGAATGCGACGAGCCACGCTCCCAGCGCAAGCCTGGGGTAGTTGAGCTGCCAGGTTGAGCGGGCAAGGATGAGTGGGGCGAGCAACGGCAGGAGGATTGCCACACTCGCGAGTAGGAGCGGGTGGTGGAACACGCGCCGCTACCCGCCGAACGCCTTACGCAGGAGTTCAACGTCGCCCTCATCGAGGTTCCCGGCGAACTTCAGCAGGGCCGCTTCGCGATCGCGGGATGACCCGAGCGCCGAGAGCATGAGTGAACTCGTGTGCTCATCGTCCGTGCGGGCGGGGAAGAATCGGTATCCTTTCGCGCTCGAATCCGATCGCGTGACCATGTTCTTCCCCCGGAGCCGTTCCAGCACCGTGGAGACGGTGGTGTACGCGGGTTGCGGAGCGGGGAAGGCTTCGAGGACTTCCCGCACGGTGAGGGGTTCGGCGGCGCGCCACAGGACATCCATCACCTGTGCTTCCAGTTCGCCGGATTTGCGGGTTCTCGACACTCGCTTCCCTCCCTCACCGGCAGTTTACCTAAACTCTCCCGCCCGCTCGGGCTACTCACTTGCCTTGTAGGTGAAGATCTCCTCGTCGAACACGTTGTAGCCCGCGTAGTCGAGCAGCTCATAGAGCTCTGCCCGGGTCTGCATCTGCGGCAGCACCGAGGTTTGCGATCCCTCGTTCTTGATCGCTGACAGGCCGGCGTGCGCCGCCCCCATCGCCAGGCGCAGCAGTGTGACGGGGTAGATCACGAGCCGCACGCCCGCGCCGGCGAGTTGGGAAGCAGAGAACAGCTCTGATTTGCCGAACTCGGTCATGTTCGCGAGGATCGGCACCGGCAGCGCGGCGGCGACCTGTTCGAATTCCGCCAGGGTGCGCAGCGCTTCGGGGAAGACGACCTCCGCGCCCGCCTCGATGAGCGCGAGGCCGCGGTCGATCGTTGCTTCCACGGACGCCTGGGCGCGGATGTCGGTGCGGGCGATGACGAGGAAGTTGTCGTCCCGGCGCCCCGCTACCGCTGCGCGCAAACGCTTGGCGGCGGTGTCGACGTCGACCACTTCTTTGCCATCGAGGTGCCCGCAGCGCTTGGGGTTCACTTGATCTTCGATGTGCGCCCCGGCAACCCCCGCATCTTCCAACGCCTGGATCGTGCGCGCAACGTTCATCGGTTCCCCGAAGCCGGTATCCGCATCGACGATCGTCGGCAGGTTCGTCATCTGGGCGATCTGCCCCGAACGGCCGGCAACCTCGCTGAGGGTGGTGAGGCCGATGTCGGGAAGACCGAGTTCGGCACTCATCACTGCGCCAGACACGTACACGCCGTCGAAGCCGAAGCTTTCGATCATCTTCGCCGCGAGCGGGTTGAACGCCCCGGGGAACTGGAGGAGGCTCTCACCTTCGAGCGCCTCGCGCAGGTTCGCCCTGCGCGAGGCGGCGTTCACGTTTGCGCCGAGCATCAGAAAAGTCCCTTGGGCAGGTCGATTGCCTCAAGCAGCCCGGGTTTTGCCAGGACGTTCAGGCTACGCACGCCCGCGGCGTCGAGCTCGGGAAGGCGGGCCACGGTGGTGAGGAAACGGTCGATCTCCTCAGCGGTGGCGACGTCGTCGGCGAGAGTGTGGAATTTGTTCACGTATTGCTCCCGCGCGAACGGGCGCGCCCCGAGCGGGTGGGCATCGGCGACGGCGATCTCGTCGGTGATCACCCGACCATCATTGAGCGTGATCTCCACGCGGCCTCCGAAGGCCTTCTCGTTCGGATCGGGCGAGTGGTAGCGGCGTGTCCACTCCGGGTCTTCCACGGTAGTGATCTTGTGCCAGAGGGCGACGGTGTCCGGGCGCTGGGCGCGCTCGGGGGCGTAGGAGTCGACGTGGTGCCAGCCGCCGTCCTGAAGCGCGACGGCGAGGATGTAGGGGATGGAGTGGTCGAGGGTCTCCCGAGTCGCGGTCGGCTCATACTTCTGGGGATCGTTCGCCCCCGAGCCGATGACGTAGTGGGTGTGGTGGGACGTGTGCAGGACGATGGATTCCACGTTCTGCGGATCGGCGACTTCTGGGTGCTCGTTGTGCAGTTTCCGAGCGAGGTCGATGAGCGCCTGCGACTGATA
>JAJYRV010000414.1 GCA_021793935.1 Actinomycetes bacterium
CCAGGTGATGTTACATCACCTGGCACAACACGGATGTGGAAGTTGAAAGTCCCCGCCCTCGAAAAGACGGGGACTTCTAGGGTGGGCCCGGAGGGACTCGAACCCCCGACCCCCTGGGTGTAAACCAGGTGCTCTAACCAACTGAGCTACAGGCCCGTGAACCGAGAGGAAGTTTAGCAACGGTACGGTCAGAAAACCTAATCGGTGTGAAGTGTTCGTATCGATCACTCCCACCCGGAGCGACCGTGCGGGAAGATGTGGATGTGAACTCGTTCATCCCAGTGACGTTGGGGATCACCCTCCTCAACCTCTACGCGCTCGCCCTCATCCTCTTGCGCGCACCCCTGTACCACACGCGCGTGTACCGGCCGATGGTGTGGAACATCTGGCTGTCCATCAGCCCCGCCCTCGTGCTCCTCGCAGCGCTCGTCTCCCTAACCTTCGCCGAAATCATCGCCAGCCTGGTGCTGCGGTGGATAACGCTGATCTTCTTCGGGCTCGTGTGGCTACTCATGCTCCCCAACGGCGCCTACCTCATCACTGAAATGAATTTCTCCCACCGGCGGGAGGATGAGAACGTTCCGCTCTGGTACGACATCGTTCTCGTGCTCACGCTCGCGCTCTCCGGAGTGGTGAACACCCTCGCGAACGTGTTCCTCGCCCACCTCATCTTCACCGCCGCGGTGTACCCGAACGAAGCTGCCCCGATGGCCCAGCCGCTTTCGTGGGTCATCGTGGTCGTCCTGCTCGCCCTCGTCGCGTTCGGGATGTACCTGGGCCGCTATCTTCGGTTCAACAGCTGGGATTTAAAGAACCCCGCCCGGTTCGTTCGCAAATTCCGAGAACATTTCTCAGGCAATTCTCGCGTGCTTTCCGCACTCGGATTCACTGCCACCCACGCGATTCTGCTCGGAATCCTTTACCTACTCATCGCGATCCCGAACGTCGCTATCCTGCTGTAGGCCACTGCCCGCGGTCGATGAGCACCTCCTTGAGCACGTCGGGGCGATCGGTGATGATTCCGTCGACCCCGAGATCGAAGAGTCGGTGCATCGCCGCGGGGTCATCGATCGTCCATACGTGCACTTGAATGCCGTGGTTGTGTGCCCGCCGAAGGAGCCCGCGGGTGAGAACCCGCAACCCGCGGATCCGCTCAGGAATCTGCAGCGCGATCGGCCGATACAGCCCCGGGGGTCGGCGCCCGAATCGCATCCGGGCCACCTCTGCTTGCGAGGCCGAGGTGAGGACGTGCGGGGCGTGGCTCCGCACCCGGGCGAGTCGCTGGTTGGAGAACGAGGCGACGATCACTCGCTCCTGCGCGCCGCGCCGGGCGATCTGTTCGAGCCCCCTCTCAACGCCAGCGTCATCCTTGAAATCGATGTTGAACACCGCGTCGGGGAACTCGACCAATAAGTCATCGAGGGTAGCGATCCGGGCGCCCTCCGCGAGCCGCAGCTCCCGCACGTCATCGGAGGTGAGGTCGGCGAACTTCACCGCCCGCCCGAAGGTGCGGCGCAGATCGGCGTCGTGGAACGCGAACACCTCCCCATCGCGGGTAGTACGCAGGTCGGTCTCGAGGTACTCGTAGCCGATGGCGACGGCGTTCGCGAACGCTTCGAGGGAGTTCTCCTTCCCCACATTCGCCGGAAGCAGCGCGCCTCCGCGGTGGGCGATGGCGATGGGCGCGCGTTGAAGTGGATCGGGCAGGTCAGCGTGGAACCTCTTCTTCGTCATGCGGGCCCTTCTACGCGGTGCGGGGCGAGCGCATCGAGGTAGGACTGCACGGGCCGGGCCTGCCCAGCGGGGTTGATGACCGACCACAGCACCTCTCCGCTGGGGCTGAGCACGAAACTCGCGCGCTGGGCGGTGCCCGTCTCGGCGTCGAACACGCCGAATGCCGACGCGGCTGCTCCGTGGGGCCAGAAGTCGCTGGCCATCTCGAACGCGAAATCCTCCTGCTCCTGAAACGCCCGCACAGCGGCAGGCGGGTCGCAGGAGATCGCGAGGATGGCGACGTCGTCGAACTCACGGATGCGCGAATCGAGTTCGGTGAGTTCGGCGTCGCAGGTGGGGGTGAAGGCGAACGGGTAGAACACTAAGAGCGTGAGGACGCCGGTGAGGTCGCCTTCGCCCACCAACTCACCGCTCGCCTCGCGGACCCGAAATTTCGGGCACCTCTCCCCCACGAGGTGGCCGTATCGCGGCTCGGCGTGCGAACCAGCGCGCGGCGCACTCACGGCCACACCGAGGTTCAGTTGCGACGGGAGGTGAGACGAAACGCGAGCCAGTCCCCGCCCGGGTCGATCGCGTTCGTCGTGTTCATGCCGGCGGTCGCGGCCGCCTCCTCAACCTCCGCCGGCGGTACGTGACCCTCCCGCCCGGCCTTGGGGATGAGCACCCACACCTCACCCCCGTCGTCCAAGGTGACCATGGAGTCGGTGATGAGATCGGTAAGGTCCGAGGAATCGCCGTCGTCATCGCGCCACCACACGAGGGCAGCGTCGGAGACGAAGTTGTACTCCTCGTCCTCCAATTGTTCTCCACACACGGCTTCAATCGCAGAGCGGAAATCCATGTCGACGTCGTCGTCGTAACCAAACTCTTGGATCACCTGCCCGGCCTTGAAACCAAACCGAGTATCAAGCGAGGCGCCGGCGGCCTCAGCTGATGCGTTCACGTTCCTCCGATCAAAAAAGTTATCGAACACATCCTACGCGTTCCATTGTGTCAGGGAAATCACAGGGCATGTTCAACCCGTAGGGTTCG
>JAJYRV010000415.1 GCA_021793935.1 Actinomycetes bacterium
GGCGCGATCGTCGCGCTCATCGGGTTCAACCTCGGTGGGGCGGCGACGGACAATTTCTCCGAAGCCCCCTGGCTCGGGGCGATCACGCTCGCGGCCATCCTCATCATCGCCGTCGCGTTCCGCGGCCTCCTGGCCCGGCTCTCGATCCTCATCGGGGTGGGGGTGGGTTACCTCGCCGCCGCCGTCTCGGGCCAGATCGACTTCTCCCTGGTGCGTGAGGCCGACCTGTTCGGGCTCCCGCCGTTCCACGCCCCGACGGTGGAATTGTCGATCCTGCCGATGTTCCTGCCGGTCGTGCTCGTGCTCATCGCCGAGAACGTCGGCCACGTGCGTTCGATCGCGAACCTCACCAATCAGCCGGAGATCAACGACGCGACCGGCAAGACCCTGTTCGCCGATGGGCTCGCGACGATGATCGCGGGCTCCGCCGGCGGCTCGGCAACAACGACGTACGGCGAGAACATCGGGGTGATGACGGCGACCCGGGTGTTTTCCACGGCGGCGTACTGGGTGGCGGCGATCTTCGCCGTGCTGCTCTCCTTCTCCCCGAAGTTCGGTGAACTGCTGCGCACGATCCCCGCGGGGGTGCTCGGCGGGGTCACGGTGGCGCTCTATGGGCTCATCGGGCTGATCGGGATCAAGATCTGGATCGAGAACAGAGTCGACTTCACCCGGCCGGTGAACCAGTACACCGCCGCCGTCGCCCTCATCATCGCGATCGGGGACCTCACGCTGAACCTCGGACCGGCGACCTTCACCGGGATTGCGCTCGGCTCCATCGCCGCGATCGTCGTGTATCACGGGATGAACCTCATCGAACGGCTCCGGGGCGGGCCTTCCGATCCGGCTCCCGGGCCGCAGAACCTCCGGTTCCGCGGGTGAGAAGTGGCTCACGCGCAGCGCGCGGGGTCTCGGCAGGGCGAACGGGAGGTATTAGACTTCTGTGACCGTGGACGCCTCCTCTTTGAAGATTCCTGTTGAAGCTGGCATCCCCCGGTGGTCCCGGGCGGCTGTTGATCTCCTGACCGAAACCGCCACCGAATACGACCGGGTTCTCACGACCAACGAGTTCGCTGAAGAGGTGCAACGCCGGGCGGGTGCGTGGGCGAACGTCACGAGTAAGACCTGGGTGCGCAAAGTGCTCGGCGTCGTCACCCTCAAATGCGTCAAGGAGGGCTGGCCGCACCTCGCCTCCCTCGTGGTTCGCCCCTCGGACGGCAAACCGGGCCCGTGGTACTTCGATGTCCTCGCCGAGACCGGCCCCGGCAGCGCCCAGGATGAATCCCACCACGCGGCGCGGCAACGCCTCGACTGTTACGAGCATTTCGGCGCAGACGTGCCAGAGGGCGCCGATCCGACGCTCGACCCGCTCCGCCGCCGGCGCACCGTGCGCCACCTCGATGCGAAACCCGCGCCCACCCGGAGCGCGAGAACGAAAACCACCCCGCCGGCAAGGACCCGGCCCGCGGCCGCTCGCAAACCGCAAGCACCGTCCGAGGAACGCCGCGGGAAGGTTTGCCCCACGTGTTTCATGGAAATGCCCCTGAGCGGGGTGTGCGCGAACTGCGCGTGACCGCCTTTTCCTAGCCGCGGTCACGCACGGCGATGGCGCCTGCTCCGGAATCTCGCCGACGACCCCGAGGGGATCGGCAGCGGGGCGTCCATGGTGAACCTCACATACTCATCGCTGCGGCTACACTCTACTATGGCACATAGTAGTTTTTGAGGAGTCGCCACTCATGACCCGTTCTCGTTCCACCTCCCGCCGGTGGTGGGCACCCGCGACGATCGGTGTGATCGCCGCCGCGATGATCGCCGTCGTGCTGTTCAGCACGGATGACCCGAGCGACCCCGCGCCCGCGAGCCCCGCCGCGCCCGCCGCCGAAACCGACGCGGCCGAGGAGGCAGGCGATGAGGTCGTGCGGGTAGACGTCGAGCGCCGCGACCCCGACGATCCGCTCGCGATCGGCGCCCTCGACGCGCCGGTCGGGTTGGTCGTGTACTCCGATTTCCAGTGTGGGTTCTGCGCCTTGTGGTCGGTGCAGACCCTCCCGGAGATGCTCGAGTTCGTCGACGCCGGGCAGTTGCGGATCGAGTGGCGTGACGTCTCCCTGTTCGGTGAGGCCTCCAATCGCGCGGCGCTCGCCGCGTACGCCGCGGGGGAGCAAGGCGAATACCTCGCCTTCAGCCAGGCGCTGTTTGCCTCCGGCTCCGCCCCCGATGCCGATACCCTCTCCGACGCGGGCCTGGAGGCGCTGGCCGCCGACCTCGATCTCGCCGTGGAGAAGTTCAACGAGGACCGCGCCGGGGAGACGGTCGCCGCGGGCGTGCAAGCGAACATCGACGAGGCAGCCCAACT
Source organism: Actinomycetes bacterium (assembly GCA_021793935.1). The sequence goes on from JAJYRV010000415.1 coordinate 2,360, forward strand.
CGGCGCGGCCTCCACCCCCGCCTTCCTCGTCAACGGACGACCGATCATGGGGGCACAGCCCACCGAGGTCTTCGTCTCCGCGATCAGTGAGGAGCTCCGCCTCAGCTCATGACGATCAGTGTTCTCGCAGCTTTCCTCGGCGGCGCGCTCGCGCTGCTCAGCCCCTGTAGCGCGCTGCTGCTCCCCGCCTTCTTCGCCTCCTCCTCCGGCGTGGGGGCACGGCTCGCCGCGCACATCGTGGTGTTCTTCGCGGGCCTCCTCCTCGTCCTGGTCCCGCTCGGGCTCGGCGCGAGCGCGATCGGTGCATTCTTCACCTCCAACCGTTCGATCCTCATCTGGCTCGCCGGGATCGTCATCGTCGCCTTCGGCGTCATGCAGATCTTCGGGTGGGGTTTTGATCTCCAA
>JAJYRV010000416.1 GCA_021793935.1 Actinomycetes bacterium
CTGCGCGAGAGCGCGGCCCGCGCACCCGGCATCGTCGCCGGGGTGACCGGTCTCGACGGCGCGAGTGAACGCGCGGAGCAATTCCCCCGGCTCGTCGTCGACCGGGCCGGTTGGGGGAGTGCGAACGTGGAGATGTTCGCCGACCTCACCCGCGGGCACGTGCCGCCGTCCACGAATTTCGCAGCTCAACAGGGAGCAGCCGTCGAGCTCGGCGGCCTGCTGGGGCTGCTGTCCACCCGCGTGCTGGGCCAGTTCGACCCCTTCTCCTCCCGGCTCTACCTCGTGGCGCCCAACATCGTGCACACCCGCCGCCTGCTCGGGGTGAGCGAGGAAGATTTCTCGATGTGGGTGTCGCTGCATGAACAGACCCACGCCGTCCAATTCGCCGCCGCCCCGTGGCTGCCGGGTTACCTGCAGGCGCAACTGGGGAGCCTGCTGGAATCGATGGCGAACGACCCGACGGCCCGGGCCTGGCGTACCGTCCGCCGACTCCCTAAAACGCTGCGGAGTAAGGAAGAGGCGAGCGTGGGCGCCCTGACCCAGGCTGCCCTGACCGACCACGAGACCCTCCGGGTCGAGCGGATCGTCGCCGTGATGAGCATGCTCGAGGGGCACGCCGACGTTGTCATGGATTCCGCCGAGTCCGCCGTCCCCTCCACGCGGGCGATCCGGGCTCGCTTCACCAGGCGCCGGATGGAGCCGAGCCTGGGGGAGACGGTCCTGCGTAAACTCATCGGCCTCGACGCCAAACTGCGCCAGTACCGCGACGGCGCCAAGTTCGTCACCGGCGTCGTGAAGCAGGTGGGCCACGAAGGGTTTAACCGCGTCTTCGCCGCGGAGGCGAACCTCCCTACTCCGCAGGAGATCGCCAATCCCGGCCACTGGGTCGCCCGGGTGGGCACCTAGATGGCCCACCTTCCCCGCGCCATCGCTCGGGTCCGCCACGCCCTTCGCGAGTTCCTCACCGCCCGCCGAGAGGACGGCTCCCTCGCCCAGGGGGATCTCCTCCTCGTGGGCTGCTCCGGCGGCGCCGACTCCCTCGCGCTCGCCTCCCAATTGGCGTTCTTGGCCCCCCGGATGGGGATGCGGGCCGGCCTCGTGACCGTTGATCACCGCATGCAGGAGGGGTCCGCCGAGCAGGCCGCGCGGGTGACCGAGCAGGGGCAGCGCCTCAGCCTTGACCCATCGATCATCCGTGAAGTGGTGCCCGGCGACGGCCCAGCCGCACCCGGGGTGGGGCTCGGACCGGAGGGGGCGGCCCGCGAGTTGCGCTATGCCGCGTTCGAGGAGGTGCTCGGCGAGACGGGAGCGCGCGCCGTGTTGCTCGGTCACACGATGGAGGATCAAGCAGAAACGGTGCTCCTCGCCCTCGCCCGGGGGGCTGGGACCCGAACAATCGCGGGGATCCCGCCAATACGCGGGCAGTTCTGGCGCCCACTCCTTGGCGTGCGCCGAGCGGAGACCGCCGCGACCTGTGAGGAATTGGAATTGCCGGTCTGGCAGGATCCTGCGAACGCCCCCGATGGCCCGTGGCTTACCGCGCAGGGCAGGCCGCTGCCGCGCGCCGCGCTGCGGCACTCGGTCCTGCCGGAACTCGCCCTCGCCCTCGGGCGGGACCCGGTGCCGGCGCTCGCGCGAACGGCCGACCTTGCTCGCAGCGACGCTGATTTCCTCGACGCGGCAGCCCGCGAGCACTTCACGCTCATCGAGGAGGCGCCCGCCAGGGAGACGACCGTTGCCGACGGCGCCACCTCGCTCGCCGTGGAGGGCGCCGCTGCCCTGGCCGACCCGATTCGGTGGCGACTGCTGCGGGAATTTCTCCTTCGCGCGGGAGCCCCCGAGGGGCAGGTTTCCATGCGCCACATCTATTCCGTTGATACTTTGCTCACAGACTGGCGCGGGCAACGCGGCGTGAGCGTGCCCGGGGATCTCCAGGTGGTCCGCTCCTATGGCAGGCTTTATATCGTCACCCCACCGAACCTGGAGCGCACGTGAGTACCAATCTCAGCGAGGACCTGAAAGAAGTTCTCCTGACCGAAGAGCAGATCCACACCCGCCTACAGGAAATGGCAGCGGAGATCGACCGTGACTACCGCGGCAAGCAAGTCCTGCTCGTGGGAGTGCTCAAAGGTGCCGTGATGGTGATGGCCGATCTCTCCCGCCTCCTGCACAGCGAAATCCAAATGGACTGGATGGCGGTCTCCTCGTACGGCTCAGGCACGAAATCCTCCGGCGTGGTCCGCATCCTCAAGGACCTCGATACCGACCTGCTCGGCAAGCACGTGCTCATTGTCGAAGACATCATCGACTCTGGCCTCACCCTTTCCTGGCTCGCCTCCAACCTCCGATCGCGGGGAGCGGAGTCACTCGAGATCGCCGCGCTTTTCCGCAAGCCCGACTCGGTGAAGGTCGACGTCGACGTCAAATACATCGGATTCGATATCCCCAGCGAATTTGTGGTGGGGTATGGGTTGGACTGGAACGAGAAGTACCGCAACCTGCGCTACCTCGCGACCCTCGCGCCGCACGTTTATAACGAGTAAAACTGCCGAGGTTCCAGGTCGATAAACCAAACTATGAACTACGCCACATCGCCTGCGCACGCCTGAGGGGGAAAGTGCGATAATTTGCGCAAATTATCATGCCGGTGGTGAACACGCGCCACGTATGAGTTGATACTCGGATAGCGTCGGGCGGTAGGAATCAACAGCAGGAGGGACGGGGGCGACCCCAGCAAGACATAATGAACCCCAAGAAAATCCT
>JAJYRV010000417.1 GCA_021793935.1 Actinomycetes bacterium
GAAATGCAGCTAACAAGGTCACCACCGAACCCGTCACCCAGATCACCGAGGTGGGCACCAAGACCCGCCCGGCGCCCGAGCCGAGCACGAACAACAACAGCGGCGGCAGCGGCAGCAGCAGTGGTGGCAGCAGCAGTAGCGGTGGGGGCGGCAAAGCCCCGAGCTCCGGTGTGTGGGCCGCACTGGCCCAGTGCGAATCCGGTGGCAACCCGAGCGCGGTCTCCGCATCGGGCACCTACCACGGGCTGTACCAGTTCTCCGTAGCCACCTGGCAGTCCGTCGGGGGCAGTGGGCTGCCGAGCCAGGCCAGCGCCGCGGAACAAACCAAGCGCGCGAAGATGCTCCAGGCCCGCTCCGGATGGGGCCAGTGGCCCGTTTGCTCGCAGAAGATCGGAGTGCGCTAGCCGCAACTCGCCCCAGTCCGTGCCCGCGGCTACGATCGGAAACAGATCGAGCCGAGGGAGCACGGATGGGACACCACACAGGCATTAGTGGCCGCGGGCTTGGCCGCGAGGCGCAAACTGCCGTATTCAGCGCAGGGATCAGTGGGACCTTTCCGAAGGTTCCCACTGATCCCTCGCAGCTTGCGGCCGCTGCGCGCAAAACGCTTCCCGAGGAAGCCTTCGCCTACATCGCCGGCGGCGCGGGGGCGGAGCGCACCGTCGCCGCAAACCGGAAGGCCTTCGCCCGCTGGCAGATCTGGCCGCGGGTGCTCCAGGACGTTTCGGCGCGAGATTTGTCGACGACGCTGCTCGGCCAGAAACTTCCAGCGCCCCTCCTGCTCGCCCCACTCGGGGTGATGGAACTCGCCCACCGGGAAGCCGACGTCGCCGTCGCGCGTGCCGCCGCGGCGACGGGCGTGCCTTACGTTCTGTCGAACCAGGCGTCGATCCCGATGGAGCACGTTGCCCGGCAGGCGCCCGGTTCCTCCCGGATGTTTCAGTTGTACTGGTCGGCCAGCGACGACCTCAACCGTTCGCTCCTCGCCCGCGCCGAGGCGAGCGGCTGCACGGCCATCGTCGTCACCCTCGATACCCATTTACTCGGGTGGCGCACCCAGGATCTCGACCTGGGTTATTTGCCGTTCGTGCGCGGGCTCGGCATCGCCCAATACACCACCGACCCCGTGTTCAAAGAGCTCGTGGCCCAGCGCACGCGGGAGATGAGCGCCCGAGGTGAATCAGGGGCGCCGACGGTGAAGATGACTCGGAAAGCGGTGGCCGCGGGCCTCACCATCGCTCGGAAGGGATCCGCGCTCACCGGATCACGGAGCTTGCGTGAAAACCTTCGCTCGCCCCTTCCCCGTGCCGCGGTGGAAACTTTCCTCGACGTGTTCTCCACGCCCGCGCTCACGTGGGCGGATCTCGCCAAGGCGCGGGAGTGGACCTCGCTGCCGCTCCTGCTCAAGGGGATCGTGCACCCGGACGACGCCGCCCGCGCGATCGACGAGGGCGTGGACGGGGTGTGGGTATCGAACCACGGCGGGCGGCAGATCGACGCCTCCGTACCCACGCTCGAGGTGTTGCCCGAAATCGCCGAGAGGGTCGCCGGCCGGGTGCCGATCGTGTTCGACTCCGGGGTGACGACGGGGGCGGAAGCCCTCATCGCGCTCGCGCTCGGCGCTGACGTCGTCGCCGTCGGCCGCCCCTACGCCTACGGGCTGGGAATCGCGGGTGAGGAGGGCGTCGCGGAAGTGATCCGCAACATCCTCGCCGAACTGGACATCACTCTGGGCCTGGCCGGCCGCACCTGCGTGCGAGGCGTGGATCGCGGAGTGCTGCGGGAAGTATGACAGAGTTCTGTTCGTGACCACACGCCTCCTCACCGCCTCCGATATTCGCAACCTAGCGCACCGGTTGGACATCCGCCCCACCAAAGTGCTCGGGCAGAACTTCGTCGTCGACCCGGGTACAGTGCGCAAAATTGTCCGTGCTGGCGGCGTGGAACCGGGAGAGACCGTCATGGAGGTCGGGCCGGGCCTCGGGTCACTCACACTCGGGCTCCTCGACGCGGGCGCGAGCGTCGTCGCCGTCGAGATCGACCCGAAACTCGCCGCGGCTCTCCCGGGTACGGCAGCGGAATTCGCTCCGGAGCACTCGGATCGCCTCACAGTCGTCAACATGGACGCGATGGAGGTCACCCCCGGTGATCTCACGCAAGCGGGGGCAGAATCGGCGCCCACCCGTCTCGTCGCGAACCTTCCCTACAACGTGGCCGTGCCCGTGATCCTGCACGGCCTCGCCGCGTTCCCCTCGATCGAGACCGTCCTCGTCATGGTCCAGGCGGAGGTCGCCGACCGGATCGTCGCCGGTCCGGGATCGCGGGTGTACGGGGTGCCGTCCGCCAAGGTCGCCTGGTACGCGAGCGCTACCCGCGCGGGCGCGATCGGTCGAGGGATCTTCTGGCCGGTCCCGCGGGTAGATTCCGCGCTCGTACGCCTCGTGCGCCGGGAGCAGCCACTCACGAACGCGAGCCGGGAGCAGGTGTTCGCCGTCATCGACGCCGCTTTCTCCCAGCGCCGCAAAACCCTACGCTCGGCTCTTGCCCGCTGGGCAGGCTCAGCGGTGGAGGCAGAGACGGTCCTTACCGCCGCGGGGATCGACCCTACGCGCCGAGGGGAGACGCTGGTAATCGAGGAGTTCGCGAAAATCGCGGCGTGCGCCCCGCTCGCGTGAGAACCCTACGGCAGGACCTCGAGACGAACCTGCCCGTCTTGCTAGAGCGCCGGTGGGGCCGCGGTAGGGTGGTTGGCGAAC
>JAJYRV010000418.1 GCA_021793935.1 Actinomycetes bacterium
GGCCGGTCGGCGCTGCGCCCGCCCACGTGCGCGACTACCCGGTGCCCGAGTTCGGCGAGGTGCCCAGCAGCGCCGGCGATCGCGGCGTCGTCGTCAACGAAAACTCGGTGTGCCCCGCTCGGCCCGGGGCCGATGAACACGATCGGCACCCCTAAGCCCGCCAGGCGCTCGAGTTCGTCATCGGTGAGGACGATCCCCACGACCAGCACGCCGTCGACCCGCCGAGAGAGGGCCGCGGCGTCGAGTGGGGCGCGGTTCTCCTCGGCGTCGAGGTTGAAGGTGTGCAGGAGGACGTCGAAGTTGTGCGCGCGCAGCTCCCGTTCGGCACCGTCGATCACGTGGGAGTTGAACCAGCGGTGCACCCACGGGGTGAGCAGGCCGATCGATCGCGTGCGTCCGCTGGCGAGCGAGCGGGCCGCTGGTGAGGGCCAGTACCCGAGTTCACGTGCGGCGCGCAACACCCGCTCCCGGGTGTCGGGGGTGACGTTCGGCAGGCCACGCATCGCGCGCGAGACGGTGGCGGTAGAGACTCCGGCGCGCTTCGCGACCGCCTTGATGCCTGCCAAGGCGTTAGAGGACTCGTTGCGGCAAGAAGCTGCGCAGCACGGGCACGAGACCATCCTCGCTGACCGGGCCGGTGACGTAATCCGCCGCGGCGCGAGTGGTGTCGTCGGCGTCGCCCATGGCGATGCCGTACTCCGCCCACCCGAGCATCTCGATGTCGTTGTGACCGTCCCCCGCGGCGAGAGTCGCCCCGGGCTCCACCCGCAGCCGTTGCCGCACGACGTCGAGGGCTGAGGCCTTCGACACCCCTTCGGGGGAGATGTCCAGCCACGCGGTCCATCCCACAGCGTAGGAGACTCCGTGCAGGCCCGAGCGGCGCACGAGTTCGTGGAAGTCCGCGGCCGACTTCTGCGGGTCGCGCACGGTCACACGGGAGGCAGCGGTGTCGCACAGTTCCTCGAAGGGCACGATGACGTGATCGCCCGAGAGCTCCCCCATCGGGAACTCGTGAGAGAGTTTGAAACCGGTGCCGACATCTTCGACGGCGAACAACGCATCGGGAGCGTATTCGCGCATCTTGCGAAGGGTCGGGCCGGGATCGAAGGTGACGACGTCTTCGATCTCGTAGTCGCGGGCGGATTCGTAGCGGATCGTGACGGCCCCGTTGGAGCAGACGGCCCACCCCGGCGGTAGCCCGAGCGCGTCGATGATCGGGGTGACGGCGGGGATGGAACGTCCGGTGGAGAGCACGACGTGCGTGCCGTCGTCGATGAGTGCGTGGACGGCGTCGATCATCGCCTGCGAGAGGGAACCGTCGTGGCCGAGGATCGTGCCGTCGATATCGAGCGCAACGAGGGTTTGTGGGCCGCTCCTCAAGGTGAGCAGGGCCCCGGGAAAGAACTCAGGGGTCAACGCGGCTCCAATTTCTCTGCGCCGCCGAGGTAGGGGCGCAGCGCGTGGGGGACGTGGACCGACCCGTCCGCCTGCTGGTGGTTCTCCAGGATCGCCACGATCCATCTGGTGGTGGCCAGCGTTCCGTTGACGGTTGCGACCGGGGTGGTGCCGGCCTCGGTGCGGGTGCGTACCCCGAGCCGGCGTGCCTGGAAGGTGGTGCAGTTCGAGGTGGAGGTGAGCTCCAGGAACCGTTCCTGGCTCGGCAGCCACGCCTCGCAGTCGTATTTGCGGGCAGCAGAATCCCCGAGGTCACCGGCGGCGGTGTCGATCACGCGGTAGGGAAGCTCCACCTTGGCGAGCATGTCTTCTTCCAGAGCGAGGAAGTTGTCGTGCTCGCTCGCAGCGTCGGCGAGCGGGACGAACGAGAACATTTCGACTTTGTGGAACTGGTGCACCCGGATGATGCCGCGGGTGTCCTTGCCGTGCGATCCTGCTTCGCGCCGGTAGCAGGCGGACCAGCCGGCGTACCGTTTCGGACCGCCCGCGAGGTCGATGATCTCGTCTTTGTGATAGCCCGCGAGCGCGACCTCCGAGGTGCCCACGAGGTAGAGGTCGTCTGCTTCGAGGCGGTACACCTCATCGGCGTGGTCGCCGAGGAAACCCGTGCCGGCCATGATCTCCGGGCGGACGAGAGTAGGCGTGATCATCGGCGTAAACCCGTGGGCGAGCGCCGTGTCCATCGCGAGGTTGAGCAGGGCAAGCTCGAGGCGCGCACCGATTCCGGTGAGAAAGTAGAATCGCGACCCGGAGACCTTCGCGCCCCGCTCAGTATCGATCGCGCCGAGTCCTTCTCCGAGCGCGAGGTGGTCGCGCACCTCGACCCCCTCGGCCGCGAAGTCGCGCGGGGTGCCCACCGTCTTGAGCACGGCGTAATCCTCTTCCCCGCCTGCGGGGATCCCCTCCACGATGAGATTCGGGAAGGAGTACAGCAGGTTCGTGAGGTCCCTCTCCGCCTCCCCCGCTGCCGCTTCGGCGGCCTTCACCCGCTCGGTGAGTGCCTTCGCGTTCTCCAGGAGGGCGGGCCGTTCCTCCGGCGATGCCTTGCCGATCGCGCGGGAGGCGGTGTTCTGTTCCGCGCGCAGGGATTCGAATTCCCGCAGCGTGGTTCGCCGCCGCTCATCGGCGGCGAGGAGGGCATCCACCAATCCCGGGTCTTCACCGCGGGCGGTTTGGCTCGCGCGGGCGGTGTCGGGGTTTTCACGAAGGGCCTTAAGATCGATCACCCTAATTAGGCTACCCTGCTTGTGCCCCTTCGGTGTATCCGGCCGACCCGCGGGCCTGTTGCAGATCGGAA
>JAJYRV010000419.1 GCA_021793935.1 Actinomycetes bacterium
CTTCTTCTCCCTGCTCGACGGCGAGCCGCACCGGCGCAGCGTGGCAGAACCGGCCGCCCGGCTCGATCGCAACCCGGAGTTCGTGGCTCGTTCCGCTCGGGCGACGGAACCGGTCGCCGGCACGTGGGAAACCTCGGCGGGACGCGCGGCCTACGCCGTCCTCCCCGTGGAGGTGAGCGGCGACCCGCACCAGGGCCACCTCGTCATCGTGGAATTCCTCGCCCAGGACTTCGAGGAAGCGCGCCGGCTGTTGTGGATGATGGCGATCATCGCCGCGGTCGCGCTCGCAGTCGCCGGGGTGACGGGTTGGTTCACCGCCGGGCGGGTGCTCGCACCGATCCGGGAATTGCAACGCACCGCCGCCGTCATCAGCGAGACCGACCTCGACCGGCGCATCGACGTCGTCGGAAACGATGACGTGGCCGGCCTCGCCCGCACATTCAACAGCATGCTCGACCGGCTCGCAGGAGCGTTCGAGGGGCAGCGGCAATTCCTGGACGACGCCGGGCACGAGCTGCGTACGCCGATCACGATCATCCGGGGGCACCTGGAGGTGATGGGGGAGGATCCGCAGGAGCAGCGCGCCACCCTCGCGCTCGTCAACGACGAACTGCACCGCATGGGCCGGCTCATCGACGACCTCATCATGCTGGCCCGAAGCGAACGCCCGGATTTCGTACGTGTGAGCCGCACCAACCTCACCGAACTCGTCGTCGAGACCTTCGCCAAAGCGACCGGGCTCGCCGACCGGCAGTGGAGCCTCGATGAAACTCCCGACGCCGATGCGCTCGTCGACGCCGAGCGGCTCACCCAAGCGTTGCTCCAGTTGGCCGCCAACGCCGTCGCCCACACGAAGGAGGGCATGGCGATCGCGTTCGGGGGCCGGATCGGCGGTATCGGTGAGAATCGAAAGATCTATCTGTGGGTGCGCGATGAGGGTAGCGGGATCGCCCGAGAGGATCAGCAGCGGATCTTCGAACGCTTTGTACGTTCGGGCCCGGAGAAGAGTAGGGAACGCAATAGCGGACTCGGTCTCGCGATCGTCAGCCGGATTGCGCACGCGCATGGCGGGAGGGTGGCCGTAGATTCCAGCCCCGGGCGCGGGGCCGCGTTCACGCTAGTGTTGCCGTTCAGGGAGGAAGAATGAACCGGATACTCATCGCCGAAGACGAGCAGCGCATCGCGGACTTTGTTGAAAAGGGGCTGCGGGCGGAAGGGTTCCAGACCCACGCGGTGCCCGATGGCCACGCGGCGGTGGAGCTCGCGCGGGATTTTGACCTCCTCATCCTGGACCTCGGGCTCCCAGGCCTCGACGGGTTCAGTGTGCTGCGCCGGATCCGGGCTGAACGGATCGACATTCCCATCATCATCCTCACGGCTCGCGACGCCGTTGAAGACACCGTCGCCGGACTCTCCGGCGGGGCGGATGACTACATGCGCAAACCCTTCTCCTTCGATGAGCTTCTCGCGCGCGTGCGCCTACGGCTTCGCTCCACGAACGCGGGCGAAGCGACGGTGTTGCGGGTAGCCGACCTCGCCCTTGACGTTCGCACGCGCCGGGCGCTCGTGGGGGAGAAGACCATCGAACTCACCACCCGCGAGTACGCGCTGCTGGAGGAGTTCATGCGCCACCCCGACCAAGTGCTCAGCCGCCAGCAGCTCCTCTCCCGGGTCTGGGGGTTTGATTTCGATCCCGGTTCGAACGTCGTCGACGTCTATGTGCGCTACTTGCGCAACAAGCTCGGAACCGACCGGATCGAGACCGTGCGAGGCGCGGGCTACCGGCTTCTGCCCGACTAGGGTCGATCCAGGGTCTTGGTGCCGGTGCCGAGGATCTCGGTCGCTGCCACCGGGGTGGCTACGGTCGTAGCCGCGAGGAGGAGTTGGCAGGAGCGGCGATGTCGTGGTCGGCGCTCCCCGGCCTCTCGCTGTTCAAAATGGTTGCCGGCGATCTTGTTCGTGAATTTTCGTGCCTGGCCGCTTGGGTGCGCGTGGGTGTTCCAACCTGCCGACTCGTTTTGCTGCCTGCCCCGGCTTCCGCCGTGGACCCTCCCTCCACAGCGTCATTTTCAAAAGACGTTCGAGACTATTCGGAAAACCCCTTGCTATCGTACGCGCGTTCTAGTAGGGTGGGGGGTGAACGGAGAGGTTTAGCTGCATTCGGCGAAGGATGTGCTCATGACGGCGACAGGTTCCCCAGCGGGAGGCGTCTCGCCAATGGCCGAGCTCACTCACATCCTCTTTCGCGTCGATCGGTTGACGAGCGCAGATTGGTATGAGCACTCCGCGGGCGTTGAAGAACTCATCTACACGATCGAGCAGATCAGTCGACGGTTGGCCTATGTGGAGTCCGAAGTTGTCGCCGTCGTGGATACGAACAGTACTTGGGCCCTCGATGGCACGCGGTCGCTGAACGCATGGCTGAGGACCCGAACCTCTTCAACAGGCGCTGCGGCATCAAGAAAAGTAAAGTTGGCGCGGGCCGTGCGGCAGGATCTTCCCGCTACTGGTGAGGCCCTGGCGGAAGGTGAGATCAGTGTTGATCACGCGCAAGTGCTCGCGAGGGAGGGAACCAAGACCCAACGTCTCCGAGAGCAGTTGCGCGACCCCAAGATGGGTGAAGATTTTCTCGTGGGAATCGCGAAATCCTTGGACGCCGATGAGTTTGGAAAAGCCGTTAAGCATTGGGCAGGAATGGCTGATCCCGAAGCGGCGGATCGAAACTGGCGTGAAGCCACTGA
>JAJYRV010000420.1 GCA_021793935.1 Actinomycetes bacterium
CGGCCATGATGCGACTCAGCCGAGCGGATCCGGCCGCGATGTCGATTTTTAGCTCGGGGAGGAAGACGGCGTGGATGTCCCAACGCTCCTCGGTGAGCCCGAACGCGGGGTTCCATTCCTGAGTGGCGAGCCACTCGCGGTATTCGCGCGCCGCGGCCGCGGTGAGCCAGCCACAGTGGCGGCCCATGACCTCGTGCACGATGAGCATCCTGGGGTTGGAACGGTGTTCGCCGATGATGTTCTGGGCGAACAGCGAGGCCTGCTCGGCTGCCGTGATCGCCCCGAGGGACTGGCGGATCGGGATGATGTCGTTGTCGATCGTCTTGGGCAGGCCGACGACGGTGAGGTGGTGGCCGATCTCCTCCAGGTAGGCGGCGAGGTCGGCGGCGGTGGTGTTCGTGTCGTCCCCGCCGATCGTGTGCAGCACATCCACCCCGTCCTCGCGCAGCCGCTCAGCTGCGTACTTGAGCGGGTCCACCCCTTCGGGCACGAGTCCGCGGGAGACGAGGTCCTTGGTGTTCGTGAGTTTCACGCGGCTGTTGCCGATGGGGCTGCCACCGAATTTGTGCAGCAGGTGCGCCTTCTCCCGCGCTTCTTCGCCGACCGTGATGTAGTTCCCCGTCAGCAGCCCGTGGTAGCCGTACTGGTAAGCGATGATTTCCACCTCGGGCATGAGCTTGGTGTAGCGCTCAACCAACCCTCCGACTGCCGAGGAGAGGCAGGGAGCGAAGCCACCGGCCGTGAGGAGGGCAACCTTAGAGATTTTTCGCGACGTCAATCGTTTTCCTATTCTGCGGGTAGTTCAATCACGTTCCGCCCCCTATCGTAGCGTCCACTGGGAGCGGGTTACCCTGGGGGCATGGCCAAGTTTCCACCCCAGGACGACGATTCCGAGGCAGGTTCCTCCCGCGACCCTCGGGATCTGAGTAAGGAAGAGGTCGACGCCGCCTTTTCCGGAATCGCGGCCGAATACCTCAATGACTCCCTTCCCGGCCCGCGCGATTACGCCGTGACCGAGGAAGAGGAGCAGTTCGTGCCCCCGAATCCCGGCCCGGTCGCGAGTTCCGACCCCTTCCTCACCCTGGGATGGACGTTGCTCGCCGGTGGATTGCTCGTGATTTTGCTGAGCCTGATGGTGTGGCCGAGTGCGCCGCGGCTGTTCCACATCGGTTGCGCCGTCGCGGTCCTCATCGGAGGCGCGATCCTCACCTGGCGGATGCCTCGCCACCGCAAGGACGACGACGACCTGGGCGCCGTCGTCTAATGGCCATCCACACTGGGATGGAACAGATACAGTGTTACCTATCACATACACGCAATTGTTGGAGTACTTGAGTGGAAACTTCGTCCGCCCCGCTGTTGGTCACCACCCCCGAGGAGATGTCAATCGGCGACCTCCTGGCTGACCACGCCGCCGCGACCCCGTCCAAGGTTCTTCTGGAGGAGAACGTCGACGGCGTGTGGCATCCGATCACCGCTGCGCAATTACACGAAACCGCCACCGACATCGCCCGCGGGCTCATCGCCTCGGGCATCGGTCCGGGCGACAAGGTGGGCATCATGTCCCGCACCCGAGCCGAGTGGACGATGGCCGATTTCGGTATCTGGTACGCCGGCGCCGTCTCCGTTCCCGTGTATGAGACCTCTGCCGCCGATCAGACGGCGTGGATCCTCGGCGACTCCGGGGCCAAGGCGGTCATTGTCGAAACCGCGAAGCACGCGAAAACCGTGGAGAAGGCCCGCAAGGACCTGCCCGACCTCGCCCACGTCTGGCAGATCGATGCCGACGGGATCAACGAGATCCGGACCGCCGGCAAGGAGGTCTCCGACGACGAGGTCCGCGACCGCCGGGACGGCCTACGCCTGGGGGATCTCGCCACGATCATCTACACCTCCGGCACGACGGGCCGCCCGAAGGGGGCAGAGCTCACGCACGGCAACTTCGTCGAACTCTCCCGCAACGCACTCGGCGCGTTGGGCGAGGCGATTCTCGGTGACCATTCCCGGACCCTGCTGTTCATGCCTCTGGCGCACGTGTTCGCCCGCTTCGTCGAGGTGCTCGTCATCGCCGGCGGGCGCCCGATGGGCTTCACCGCCGACACCGCGACCTTGATGGACGACGTTGCCACGTTCAAACCGACGTTCATCCTCTCGGTTCCCCGCGTGTTCGAGAAGGTCTACAACTCCTCGGAGGCGAAAGCCGCCGCGGGGGGCAAGGTGAAGATCTTCCGCTGGGCGGCTGCCGTGTCCACGCAGTACTCTCGCGCGCTCGATGAACCCAGCGGCCCGGGTTTCGGGCTGAAGATGAAGCACAAGCTCGCCTCCGCCCTCGTCCTGGGCAAGATCCGCGAGGCCCTCGGTGGGGAGGTCGAATACGCGATTTCCGGTGGCGCGCCCCTGGGCGAACGTCTCGGCCACTTCTTCCGCGGCGTCGGCATCGAGGTCCTGGAGGGCTACGGGCTCACCGAGACGACCGCCCCGGTGTGCGTGAACGTGCCGGCGAAGGTGAAGATCGGCACGGTCGGTCCGCCCCTGCCGGGTGTGGAACTCAAGATCGACACCGAGATCGACAGCGATGAATCTGTCGGCACCGGCGGGGAGATCCTCGCGAAGGGGATCCCCGTGTTCATCGGATACCACAACAACGCAGAAGAAACGGCCAAGGCGCTCGAAGATGGGTGGTTCCGCACCGGCGACCTGGGCGAGATCGACTCCGACGGCTACCTGAAGATCACCGG
>JAJYRV010000021.1 GCA_021793935.1 Actinomycetes bacterium
CCACACCGGCACGAACCGGAACACGACCACCGTCGCGATCGCCGGTCGAACGAGGGGAAGATGCAGCCGCAGGAAGGTCGTGAGGGGGCCGGCCCCGTCGAGTTTGGCCGCCTCGTCGAGTTCGATGGGGAGCTGGCGGAAGAACGCGGAGAGCACGAACGTGGAAAACGGGATCCCCAGTGCCGCGTACACGAGGATGAGGCTGAGACGGCTCGAGGTCATACCGGCCGAATCGAGGAGGAAGAACAGGGGGAGGATGGCGAGGTAGACCGGCAACATGAGTCCGGAGAGGAATGCGCCCTCAAGGACGGAGAACAGCCGGGAATCGGTGCGGGCGAACGCGTAGGCCGCGAGGAGGGAGACCGCCGTGGAAAGGAGGACGGCAGAGACGGTGACGAACACCGAGTTGAAGAAGTACACGTCGAACGACGCGGTGACCCACGCCTTCTGGTAGCTCACCAGCGTTGGTTGCGTGGGCAACCCCAGCGGCTCGGCGGCCATGTCTTGGGTCGTGCGCAGCGAATTCGAGAGCATGAGGACCAGCGGTGCCAGCGACACCAGCGCGTAGAGCCACAGGAAGCCGCCCGTGAATACCCGGGAGATCGGCATCCGCCGGGAGGGCACCCGGGCCGGGGCCGTGGTCGTTGCCGTGACGGCAGCCATGTCAGTACAGCCTCCGTTCGGCGCGGCGCAGCGTCGCGGTGATCGCGACCGCCACACCGAAGATGAACAGGAACAGCAGCGACGCGATCGCCGAACTCGTGCCGATCGCGTTCGAGGCGCCGGATTCGAAGGCAGTGCGATAGAACAGCAGGCTCATCACATCCGTCGCCCCGGCGGGATTTCCTTGAGAACCGCCGAGCGCGTACGGAATCGGGAAAGACTCCATTGCGCCGATGAAGGTGAGCACGCTCACCGTCCCGATCGCTGGGATGAGCTGGGGCAGCGTGACGTGGAAGAAGCGCTGCCACGCGTTCGCCCCGTCGAGCGATGAGGCCTCGTCGAGTTCGGCGGGCAGCCCGCCCAGGGCCGCCCCGTAGAGCAGTACCGGGAAACCGATCCACTGCCACGCCGTCACGAACACGACGACCCAGATCGCCGTCTGCGGGTTACCGAGCCACGGCTGGGCGAACTGCCCGAGCCCGACCGCTTTCAGGAGTGCGTTCACGGGCCCGAACAGCGGTGAAAGCATGAGCGACCAGAGGTATCCGATGACCAACGGGGACACGAGGTAGGGCAGCGTGTACGCCGTCTGGAAGAACGCGCGGAACCGTTTCAACCGGTGCAACAGGCTCGCGAGTGCCAATCCCACCGTGTTCTGAAAAACCATCGCGCCGAGGAACAACAGCAGGTTGTGGCCGAAGGCATTGGGCAGGGCGTTCTTGTAGGGCAGCCGCGTGAACAGGTCCGAGTAGTTGCCGAGCCCGATGAACTCTCCGCGGTTGATGCCGGTCCAGTCGAAGAACGAATAGCTCAACGCCGTGAACATCGGGTAGGCGACGAATACGGCGAACAGCAGAAGCGAGGGAAGGACGAACAACGCGCCGATCCTTCGGGGCAGGGTGATCCCGACCCGGGGTCTGCCACGTTTGCGTTTCACGCCAGCGATCGTTGCCATGCGCCGTCCTTCCCTCGCTCCTATGGATTTTATTCACCCGGGGTGAACCATTCGGAAACGCCGTTTTGGAGCGCTTCGGCTACCCCGTCGGGATCGGTATCGCCGAGGAACATCTTCTGCACCTCCGTGCCGAGGACCTCCGTTCCCATCGGCTCGCCGTAACGGAAGTTGACGAGCAGCAGGTACGGCGCAATCGGGTTCGCCTCGTAGTTGCTCCAGGCTTCGTTCATGATTTCGTCTTCGTAGTCCACGCCCGGAATGGGGGAGAACTGGTTGAGTTCGTCGGCAACGAGTTGACCGAACTCGGGCGAGGCGAGCCAGTTCAGCAGCGTGAACGCTTCCTCCTTGTGCTCCGTCTTGGAGTTGATCGCGAAGTTGCCGTCGGCGTAGGCGGGTGCGACGGGGGCATCGATCTTCGCTTCCGGAGGCAAGGGGACGAGGTAGGAACCGAAGTCCATGTCTGGGGCCTGATCGCGGAAGGTTGCGATTTCGAACGAGCCGCCGGGGAACTGGGCCGCCTGGCCGGAGGTGAATTGAATCTGGCTGTCGGTGTAACTCACCCCGACCGTATCCTCAACCATGTACTTCTCGAGGTCCTGCAGGATCTGCAGCGAGGCGACGTAGTCGGGGTCGGTGAAGTCGGTATCCCCGGAGAGCACCTTGGCTTCGAAACCATCCGCGCCGTAGCGCGCCGAGCCGAAAATGTCGTGGACGATGGGCAGGATCCAATCGTCTTTTGCACCGATGGCGAACGGGACGACGTCGGTTTCCAACAGGGCATCCTGGACGGCGATGAACTCCTCCCAGGTCGTGGGCACGCTCAGGTCGTTCTCGGCAAAGATCTCCTTGTTGTAGAACACCTGAAGCGTCTGGGTCGCGAGGGGCACGGCGTAGGTCTGACCGTCCTCCTTGCTCTTCGCTCCGGCCATGATGCTCTCGGGGATCTCCTCAAGACCGTCCACCTTCTCGTCGATGGGCTCGAGCTGACCGGCCTCGATGTTCGGCTGGAGCTGGCCGTAGGCGCGAACCATCGGCACGTCGGGCCCATCCCCGCCGGCGAGGCCGGTCGTGAGGATCTGGTTGTATTCGGTGTTCTGGAACGCCTCGAACTCAACGGTGATTCCGGGATTTGCTTCTTCGAAAACCGAGAAGATCTCGTTGTAGGCATCGACGTCCTCGGTCCGCCAGGACCACACCTTGAGGGTGACGTCGTCGCCGGCGTCGTCGCCCTCGGCCGGAGCCTCGGTGCCGGCGTCCTCACCGTCCTGCCCCGGGGGCGCGGTCGTATCACTGGGGGCGCATGCGCCAAGTCCTACGGTCGCGGCGAGCAGCATGCTGCCAGCGAGGAGGAATCGGTTCCGTTTCATGGTCAGTTCTCCTTAACGATCAGATGGGATGGTGGGAGAGGGGTTTACCGCGGCGCGGGTCATCGCCTCTCGCACGGAGCCCTCGCAGGCGTCGAGGTGCGCACGGGCAGCGGCGATCGAGACCCGGGCCAGGTGTGCCACGAGTGCCGGTTTGAGTTCGCCATCCGCCTCGGCGAGAAGGTTCGCGGCCACAGCCTCCGAGACCCCCGTCGCTTGCCGAAGGATCCGGCGGGTGCGGCCTCGCAGTTTCTCGTTCGTCGCAACGAGCGAAACCATGAGGTTTGACCAGGTTCGGCCCGCGGCGACGAGCAGCGCGGTCGAGAAGCCGCTGAGCGCGAGCTTTTGCGCCGTGGCGGCCTTCAGCCTCGTGGAGCCGGTGAGGACCTCTGGGCCGGTGTTGAGGAAGATGTGCCGCTCGGCCACGGCCGCGATCGCCGCGCGGGGGTTACAGGAGACGAGCGCCGTGTGCGCGCCGCGGCCGGTTGCAGCCATGAGCGCGCCACGCACGTAGGGGGTGTTGCCGCTTGCCGCCAGGCCGATCGCGACGTCGTCCGCACCGACGACCGAGGCTGCGAGTGCCCCGCTGTCTTGCGAGTCCTCGGCATCCTCAACTGCGCGGAGGAACGCGTCAGGACCGCCCGCGATATGGGCGACTACCCGCCCCTCGGGCAGGTTGAAGGTCGGGATGAGCTCGGCCGCGTCGAGGACCGCGAGCCGGCCCGAGGTTCCCGCGCCGAAGTAGTGGATGCGGCCGCCCCGGCGGAAGCGGTCGACGGCGGAGTCAACGAGTGCAGCGAGATCATCGAGCACCTCGGAGACGGCGTCGACGGCGAGTCGGTCGTGCTCGTTGAGGAGCCGGAGCACCTCCACGGTCGGGAGCTCATCGAGCGCCATCGACGCCTCCAAACGCTGCTCCGTGGGGGAGAGCGAATCCGGTGGGAGTGGTTCCCCAGCCGGGCGGGTGCGGAAAGTCATTACTCGACCTGACCTCTCTGTCGGTGTGGTTGAGCGCCGTCATCGGACCGCAACCACGCAATAAAATAAAAACTATCACAAAAGGCGCGAGATGAGATTATTATTATGAAGATGTTACAAACTCGTCAGGCAAGGAGCGTCGAGGCCATCCTCCAGCGCGCCGCCACCCTGGGGTCGGCGGCCGCGGTCGTGGTGTCTCGGGAGGGGGAAGTGATCTACCGCGGTGCCCGCGGGGTCACCCGACGTTGGGACGCGGCGGAAGGAAACGCCACTGCGCCACTGCCGACGAGGCAGCCCGCCCATCCGGTCACCGCCGATACCCGGTTCGACCTCGCCTCGGTGACCAAGCCCATCGTCGCCGCCGCCCTCCTCGTTGAGCTCGAGCGCCGGGGGAGCGGGGTCGACCTTGCCCTGGCGGAGGTCCTGCCGGAGTTCCAGAGCCCGGCGATGCGCAGAATCACGGTCGCCCAGCTGCTCTCGCACACGGCGGGTTTCCCGCCCGAATGGGCGCGGCGGCGACCCGATCCACACGCCCGCGCCTTTCGCCAGGACGCGCGCCCCAACCGTAGGCCAGGCGGCGCCGTCGAATACTCGTGCGTCGGGTATATCTGGGCGGGAATCCTCGCCGAAGAGTTGGCAGGCCGCCCCTTGCCGGAAGTGGTGGAGATCAACGTCCTGGGGCCGCTGGGGATGAGGGCGACCGGTTTCGTTCCCGCTCCTTGGCAGCAGCTGGAGATTCCCGCCACCGAAGATCAACCGGGGCGCGGGATGGTGCAGGGGGAAGTCCACGATGAAACCGCCTTCGATCTGGGAGGAGCCGCCGGCAACGCGGGGATCTTCGGCTCGGCGAACGACCTGGTGAGGTTCCTTGAAGCCATCCGCTGCGGGGCGGACGAACAGCTCCCTCCCCGCGTTCGACGTGCCCTCCTCACCCCGGTAACCGCCCCTCCCGACGAACGCTCCTACGGCATGGCCTGCAACGAGGAGTGGATGGCACCGCTGGGAAATGCGGTGGGCCATCGAGGATTCACCGGCACCGCGATCGTGACCCAGCCCGAGGGAGAATACTCGATAGTATTTCTTACTAACCGGGTCCACCCGACCCGGCACGGAGTGGACATCGCCGGGCTCCGCGAGGAGCTGGTTGCGGGCGTCATTGACCCGGAGGGAGCCGCAGATGAGTGACGTGCTCATCAGGTTGCGGCAAAAGCTTCCGCAAATGACCTCCAAGGAGCGGGAGATCGCCGAGGCGGTGCTCGCGAACCCGAACCTCGTCGTGGAGTCGACGATCACCGAGCTTGCGCGCGCGTGCGAGGTGTCGCCGGGTAGCGTCGCGCGGATGTGCCGCACCGCCGGGTTCCGCGGCTACCGCGACTTTCGGATCGACATGGCCGCCACGGTCGGGCGAGAAGAGAACAACCGCGCTGTTTTCCGGGTCTCCGACGCGGAGATCGCCGCGAACGACGCCGTTGCCGACGTCATCGCCAAAGTTGCCTACCAGGAGATAAAAGCGATCGAAGACACGGCGCGGGTGCTTGATCACGAGACGCTCGACGGCGTCATCAAAACGCTTCGCGATGCCGGCCGTATCGACCTGTTCGGTGTCGGCTCCAGCGGCCTCATCACGCAAGACCTGCATCAGAAGTTGCACCGGATCGGGCTGACGAGCTTTTCCTGGACAGACATTCATCTCGCGATCACCTCCGTCGCGATTGCCTCTGCCGGCTCGGTCGCCTTCGGGGTCTCCCATACGGGGACGACGCAGGAGACCCTGCACTTTTTGAACACCGCACGCCAGCGCGGGGCGCGAACGATCGCGATCACCAACTTTCCGGATTCCCCGATCGGAAAGGCCGCGGATTACGTTCTCACCACCTCCAGCCACGACACGGGCGTGCGGGCCGGGGCGATGGCGAGCAGGATCGCGCAGATGGCCGTCGTCGACTTTCTGCTCGTCCGGCTCGTGCAGGGGTTGTTGCCGGGGGCAGAGGAACTGCTGCGCGAGAGCTATGCCGCGATCGAGGGCCTGCGGGTGCCGTGGGAGAATTCGAACTCCGAGCGATGAATCCGACCACGCCGGACCGATTGAATAATCGTCCCATGGACACAGTGATGAGCAATGGCCGCAGGTTCACGATCTCCCGGGCGGTCGAGGCGGATGTCGCCGGGTTGGTGAGTCTTTTGGCCGACGACGTTCTTGGCGCCACGCGTGAATCAGCTGCGATCGCGCCCTACCTGGAGGCGTTCGCCGACATCGACGCCGATCCCAACCAGCTCCTGCTTGCCGTGCGGGATGAGAACCGCGACCTCGTGGCAACGATGCAGCTCACGATCATCCCGTGCCTCGCCCGGGGCGGGGCCAAACGACTCCAGATCGAAGCCGTGCGGATCGCCGGGAGCGCCCGTGGGGCGGGTCTGGGCACGGAGCTGTTCGCCTGGGCCCACGAATACGGCCGCTCCCGCGGCGCCCGCCTCGCGCAACTGACGACCGACAAGGCCCGCACCGATGCCCAGCGGTTCTATGACCGGCTCGGCTACGAAGCGAGCCACGAGGGATATAAGCGTCCGCTGTGAAGTGGGGCTGCGTGCCGGCCGGGCCAACGTGAGTCAGTCGACACCTGGGATTAAGGCTATGCCCAGAATCAGGTGTTACCCTCGTAGCCTTCCGCACCGGTAAGGAGAAGTAGCACATGCGCAAGAAGGCACTACTGGGCGCAGCCCTCGCGTTCACCCTCTTTGGAGCCGCAGCCTGCGGCGATGAGGGGAGCGGGGCTGACCAAGAGGCCAGCTCTGATCAGAGCACGGAAGAACAGTTGCCGGAACAGGACGGGCAAGACCCACAGCAGCCGGAGCTGCCCGAGCCCGACCTCGAGGGAATCCCGGGCGTCGTCGCCGAGGTGAACGGCGAGAAGATCGATAAGGAAGAGTTCGAAGCGGCCTACCAAAGCCAGTTTCAGCAGATGGCGATGCAGGCGCAAATGACCGGTGAGGAGATCGATCAGGACCTGCTCAAGGAGAGCACTGCCGAAAACCTCGTAGGGAACGAGCTCCTGACCCAAGAGGCTGCGAGCCGAGAGATCACCGCCTCCGAAGAGCAGGTGGACGAGACCCTCCAGGAGCTGGCCGAAGCCAACGGCATGGACTCGGGCGAGGACTTCATCGCCGCGCTCACGGAACAGGGGATGGCCGAGGACGAGGTGATGGATCAGCTCAAGGCCCAGGTCGAGATCGAGCAACTCATCACCGAGGAAGCCGGCGACATCGAACCCACCGAGGCGGAGCTCCAGGAGCTCTACGATCAGACCGCTGCTCAGCAGGAGCTGGCGGCCGGTGAAGGCGGGGAGGCCGAGGAGATGCCGGCCTTCGAGGACGTCGAAGATCAGCTCAAGGAGCAGGTGAAGGCCCAGAAGGAAGGCGAAGCGACGCAGGCTCTGGTCGACTCCCTCCGCGAGAAGGGCGAGGTCACCATCCACCTGTGAGGCGCCCGGCGGAACGCTATCGCGCCGCGGCGTTTCCTTGACACGGGATCCGCGCGGGCGTTTCAATTCCAGCCATGGGAACCTCCGCGAGCGCAGAACCGGCGATCCGGGCCGCTAACCTCGTGGTGCACCGCGGAAAGTCGCGGATTCTCCACGGGCTGAACATGGTCCTCACGCCCGGTTCCATCACCGGTCTGCTCGGACCATCCGGTTGCGGGAAGACGACCCTGCTGCGTTCGCTGGTCGGAGTCCAGCGCGTGACCTCCGGAGAACTCACGGTGCTCGGGAGCCCGGCCGGCAGCAAACACCTGCGTCGCCGGGTCGCCTACACGAGCCAGAGCCTGAGCGTCTACCGGGACATCTCCGTGCGCGCCAACGTCACCTACTTCGCGCGCCTCGTCGGGGCGAGTAGGGACGACGTCGATCGGGTCCTGGAAACGACCGAACTCACCGGATTCGCCGGCCGGCCCGTGGCGGCGCTCTCGGGCGGGCAGGCGAGCCGGGTCTCCCTCGCCTGCGCGCTCGTTGGCTCACCCGAGGTCCTCATCCTCGATGAACCGACCGTCGGTCTCGATCCCCTCACGCGCGAATCGCTGTGGGGGAGGTTTCGCGTCCTCGCCGACGGCGGAACCACCCTGGTCGTCTCCAGTCACGTGATGGAGGAGGCCACCCGCTGTGACGAGGTTCTGCTCATGCGCGAAGGCCGCTTCCTCGCGCACGCCCCGATCGCGGACCTGCAGCGGCGCACGTCGACGGCCTCTCCCGAGGACGCATTCCTTTCCCTGATCCGGCCGGGGGAAGCGCCGTGACCGGGCCCGCCCATCTTGTAGCTCCTCGACGACGGCGCGCGGGGCAGTATTTCGCCAGCGTCGCCCGGATCGCCGCACAGCTGCGGGCCGATCCGCGCACGATCGCGATCGTGCTCGTGATGCCGCTCGTGCTCATCACCCTGCTCTACTTCGTGTTCGTCGACGCCCCGGCGCCCCCGGGCGAGCCCGACCCGTTCCAACGGATCGGGCCGGTGCTGCTCGCCGTGTTACCGATGATGCTGATGTTCATCGTCACCTCGGTGACGATGCTTCGTGAACGCACCTCCGGGACGCTTGAGCGGCTACTCACGACCCCGCTGAGCCGCTGGAACCTGCTCGCCTCCTACGGCGCCGCGTTCGGGGTCCTCGGAATGGTCCAGGGCGGGCTGCTCGCCGTCGCCGTGCTCGGGCCCATGGGTGCGCAAGTCGAAGGCCCACCGGCCGCGTTGCTGCTGCTCACCTTCCTCGGCGCGCTGGTGGGGGTCGCGTTCGGGTTGCTCGCGAGCGCGTTCGCGCGGACCGAGTTCCAGGCCGTGCAGTTCATGCCGGTGTTCATCGGGCCCCAGTTGTTCCTCTGCGGTCTGCTCGTACCGAAGGAGAACATGCCCGCCTCGCTCGGCGCGATCGCGGATTGGCTACCGATGACCTGGGCGGTCGATGCGGTGCTCGATATCGTTGCTAATTCTGAGCTCAGCGGGGGCACGTGGCTGCGCTTCGGCTTGCTTGGGGGACTCGCGCTGGCCTTCCTGTTCGTCGCCTCGGCGTCCATGCCGCGACAGACGCGCTGAGCGAGCGCACCGCGTGCCCTGCTGATTGCGGGCCCAGCGGTGCAGCGACCCAGCGGGGCAGCGGACCGTCCGGTAATATTGAGCGATGTACGTCGTTGACCGGGGCGAAGGTGCGCCGCTGATTCTCTTGCACGGGTTCGGGGTTGACCACCGGCTGCTCCTCCCGCTGGATCCCGTGCTCGCCGCCGCTGGTGAGTGGCGCCGGCTGTACTTCGACCTTCCTGGCCACGGCAGAAGCCCGATGGGCGGCGTGGCATCTGCTGAGGATCTCGCCGAAGCAGTGGAGGCGGCGATGGAAGCGCGTATCGGCACCGAGCCGTTCGCGATTATCGGCAATTCCTTCGGAGGAATGATCGCTCGCCGGATCGCGCACAACCGCCGCGAACAGGTGCTCGGCCTCGCTGCGATCGCCCCGGTGATGGTGGCCGAGCACGCCAAGCGAAGGGTTCCGGAGCGGACCGTCATCGCGAGAGATCTCCGCGCCCTCGCAGAGCTGGGGGACGTGGCTGGGTCGTACGAAGAAATGGCCGTTGTGCAGACTCGGGAGAATGCCGATGCCTTCCTTGCGCATGCTCATCCGGGGCTAACCGCAGCGGACCCTGCGGCGCTGGAGCGACTTGCTCGCAGTTATGCGCTCGAGGTGGAGCCGGAGACCGCGTCGCCCGCGCCCTTCACCCAGCCGGCGCTCTTCGTCACTGGACGTCAGGATCACGTCGTCGGTTACGAGGATGCATGGGATCGAATCGAGCACTATCCCCGGGCAACGTTCGCCGTAGTCGACTCTGCTGGCCACAATCTGCACCTGGATCAACCCGGGCTCGTGGCTGCGCTCATCTCCGAGTGGCTCTCACGGGTGAGGCTCTCTCGCGTTAACGTTCCGAAATGAACGAGTCACTTAAGACGCAGCCCGCTTCAACGTTTCGGTGCGATGGGTCGACCGGCTGCTGTCTCGCTATCGCCAGGGTTTTCTGGGTCTCCACGTGAAATACAACCACGCTCTCGAAACAGGACGGAACTAGACTCAGGGCGCTTCATTTCGATGTAGCCGACGCGGTATCTTTCCTCGCTCTGGTGGTAGCGCGATTGTTTATGAAAACCGTGGCGCGTGTCCTCGTACGTCGTTATATGTGGCCATAGGCAACCATGCACCACTACAATATGTCGTGCTGTATTGTGTGTTCCGCATGATCCTGCGGCAAACCATGGGGTGAGTGACGGGACTTGAACCCGCGACCCTCTGGACCACAACCAGATGCTCTACCAGCTGAGCTACACCCACCGTGACGGCCATGTGGCCGCGATTGACTAGTGTACAGACTTTTTACTGAACCCAAGAATTGCCTTGCGGGCGCACCGAGGCTACTGCGTGTTCGATAGGCCGAAGGCCTCGCCGGTTCCGCTAGATTTCCCGGATTTCCCGGGCTCGGCAGGGGTGGCGCGATTCACATCGGAGGCGGAAGCATCGGCGTCAGGGAGCCCGTCCAGCTTCGCCAGAGTGGAGTCGGCGGCGATCCGCTCGGCATGCGCCTGGGCATCGACGGACGCCGGTTCGCCGTCACCGGGGAAAAGCGTGGCCCGGTAGTAGCGCAGTTCGTCGATCGACTCGGCGATATCCGCCAGCGCCCGGTGCCCGCCTGCCTTCTTCGGGGAGTTGAAATACGCCCGAGGGTGCCAGCGGCGGGCGAGTTCCTTGATCGAGGAGACGTCGATGATGCGGTAGTGCAGGAAGTTCGTCAGGGTGGGCATGTCCCGTTCGAGGAACATCTTGTCGGTCCCCACCGAGTTACCTGCGAGGGGAGCGGTCCGCTCCTTTGGAACCCAGCGCTGGATGTGCGCGAGAACCTGGGCCTCGGCGTCGGCAAGGGTCGTGCCGGAATCCAATTCCTCCAGCAGTCCGGATTCGGTGTGCATCTCCTGCACCACCTCGACCATGTCGTCGGTCGCGCCCGCGGGCGGTTTGATCACCAGATCCAGCCCCGGGGAAAGCGGGTTGAGTTCGGAATCGGTGACGATGACGGCGATCTCGATCAGGGCGTCCTTGGACAGGTCCAGCCCGGTCATCTCGCAGTCGATCCAGACGACGGGGTTGGCACTCGGGGGCACAGGTTTCACACTCACTTGCAACATCCTAGCCCTGCACGGATGCGCCGTGGTGAGGTGGGGCGGGTTCCGGCCTAGTTGAGCCGTGCCTTGACCGCGTCGATGAGCCCGGAGGAGGAGAGCACCTGATCCTCGGGAACTCCGGCTTCCACCCGAAGCTCGTAGGCGCGCTGGGCGGACTTCAACGCCTTCTCGTACTCACCTTCGTCGAAGTAGCAGCGGGCGAGGTGCTGGTAGGCGAAGGGGCGCAGGTAGTCCGCGTAGGCGCTATCCTCGCTCATCGGTTCCACCGCTTCTATCGTGGCGAGGGCCTGCTCGTGCAACTCGCATGCCAGGGGGAACTCCCCCTGCCACTGCAGCACGTGGGCAAGCCGAATCGCCGCGGAGACCGCCGAGAGCGGCAACGGCTCATTGAGCGCATCGGTGCGGCTGCCCGGGCCGCCCGAACGGCTCAGGACCCGCCATCCGAGTTTCTCTGCCTCATCCAACCGGCCCAGGATCCGCAGCCACACCACCCGCATCGGTTCGCCCACGAGGCTCTGCGACTCGAGATGATCGACCCATGCCGCCGCTTCGTGCCGGTCGCGAAGAACTTCGCGCTGGGTATGCGCATCGAAGTGGTATTCAGGTTCTTGAGCCATCCCTTACTCCTCGCGTAAGCGGTTAATGCGGACGGTAAGCCAAATGTACGCCGTGCTCCGCAATACCGGCAGGTAATGCGGAGTTTTTCTGACGTATTGTTATGTGATCTATATTCTGCGCAGAATCCCGCGGAGAAGCGGCAGAGAGCGGGTGTTAAATCCCGAGAATCGCCTTCGCAATCGAGAAGTAAATAATCAGGCCGGTCGCGTCGGCGAACGTGGAGATGAATGGGGTGGAAAATACCGCCGGGTCCACTCTCACCACCGTCGCGAGCATCGGCATGAGCCCGCCTACGGTCGCCGCCATCGTGCACACCGCGACGAGGGTCAAGCCGATCACCGCGCCGATGTCCATCCCGAACACGAGCGTGGCCAGCGCGAAACCAAGCGAGCCCAGTGCGAGGCCGAGCAGGAACCCCGTGCGGATCTCCTTGAACGCCACTTTCCACGTATCTCGGGGATTGAGTTCGTTCATCGCCAGCGACCGGGTGACCGTCGTGGCTGCCTGGGCGCCGGTGTTTCCGCCCGTGCCCGTGAGGAGGGGGATGAACAGAGCGAGGAAGTACGCCTCCTCGAGGGCGTCCTCGAAGATCTGGAGCACGTTGATTGTGAGGATCGCCGAAATGGCGAGGATGAGTAGCCACGTGATCCGCGATTTAGTCATCGCGAACGGGGAGGTGAGCAGGTAGGTGCGGCGCAGCGGCTCGGTACCACCGGTACGGGCGGCGTCCTCGTCGTCCTCGGCGCGAATGATGCGCACCGCGTCGTCGATCGTGAACAGCCCCACGAGCCGGTCCTCGTTGTCGACGACGGGCAGGGCGAGCACTCCGGAGTCGACGAGACGGCGGGCGGCGAGCTCGTCGTCGTCGAGCGTGCGAACGGAGGCGGGCAGTTCCATGATGTCGCCGATGATCGCCCCCTCGTAGGCGACGAGCAGGTCGCGCAGGGAACAGATCCCCACGAGCACGCGGGCATCATCGACGATCGGAACGGTGTAGACGGTTTCGTAGCTGTCGGCGTTGCGGCGAAGACGTACGAGCACGTCAGCAACCGGCTCTTCGGCGCGGGCACTGACGTACTCGGGCGTCATCCGCCGGCCGATCGATCCGTGCGGGTAGCCGAGGATCGGGGCGGTGGCGGTGCGTTGGCGCGGGGAGAGGGTGCGCAGGAGGCGCTTGGTCACCTTCGCGGGCAGCTCATCGAGGAGCCCGACGATGTCATCGGGGTCCAGGGCTTCGAAGACCCCGACGACCTCGGTCTCGGCAAGTTCGGTGACGAGGTCGGCCTGCGCGGCGGAATCGAGGCGTTCGAAGACGTCGATCGCCTTATCCTTGTGCAACAGCCGATAGACGACCGCGGCGTCCACGGGCGGGAGCCGGTAGACCATGTCGGCGATGTCGGGGGATGAGGTTTCGGCCACGAGTTCGGAGAGCGCTTCGAGTTCGCTCGCCGTGACGAGGCTGTGGATCTGGTCGAGGGTTTCGGTTACCGTCATCGGTCCTCCAAAAGGCAGCCCGCGAGGCAGGCAGGGGCGGGTGAGTCCAACCGATGCCTCATGCGCATCGGCGTTCGCGCCTTAACGTCGCCTTATCAAGAGGTCCCGGCGCGGTGCACACTCTTGATGGCGCGACGATCTCGACAACTTCGTGCCTTACGCATGGCCATCCCCCTCTCACGTGTGCGGGCCGGGTATCACAGGCCAGTCTAGCCCTATCCAGCGCGCGCGTAGGTGTCGATCCGGGTGCGGCGTTGCCCACACGCGGCCCTCGTGTCCGCGCGGCGCGGCGTAAACTGACCGACCGTGATCACCGAATATCTCCCCGTTGCCGACCTCGCCCCACAGGCGGCCCGGTTCGTGCAACGCTGCCTCGGGTCGGCCGGACCCTGCGACCCCCGGGTCAGCGAAATCGTGACGGGATTGACGGCGCCACGCACCTCCGCCTGGGCCGCGGTCGTCGACGGGGAGATCCGGGCGGTGTTCGGCGCCGAACTTCGGCACGTGGCCGTGGGCGATCCGGACTACACCTACATGCCCGCCCGCTACGCCCTCGTGTCGATGTCGCGCTGGCACCTCGCTTCGCGCGCCGATTGGGCCTACGCCCCGGACCTGCTCGATCACATCGCCCGTGACGCGATCGCCGGCGGTATCGACCGGCTGAGCGTCGACCTCCCGGTCGAGGAGGCCGAGGGCATTCGGGTGCTGACCGACGGCGGTTTCGCCCCGGATGTCATCCTCGCCGCCCGCGGAACTCGCCCGGGCACCATTCCCACGCTCTCCGGCGTACACATTCGCACGGCTACGGCGCAGGACGCCGAGGCGCTCCTCGCGCTCACCTTGGAGGAGGCGGACTTCCACGCCGAGCACACCCGCAGCGGGATCGTCGCGGACCAGGATCCCGCACCCTCCCGCGCGCACGTGGCGATGTGGCTGGAGAACCAGCGCAGCGGCGGCCTGCCGACCTTCGTCGCGGAGGACGCCGACGGGGTCGTGGGGATGCTCCCGCTCGTCCGCGCCGGCGAGGGGGAGGGGCCCGCGCTGCCGGCAGAGTACGGCTACATCGCATCCACCTGCGTCACCGTCCGCGCCCGGGGCCGGGGCATCGGCGGCGCGCTCCTCGAGCACGCGTTCGCCGCGGCTCACGAACGCGGGATGAGCGTGCTCCTGCTGCATTACGTCGCCGACAACCCCCTCGCCGCGCCGTTCTGGGAGAAACGGGGATTTGCGCCGGTGTCCGTGACGTTCACCCGCACGCCGTTGACCGGCGGGTAGCGCATTCCCGGGCGCCCCCGGGGCGCGCGGACTCGGGAGGGGCGAACCGCAGGTTTAATAGAGGGCAAGGAAAGGAGCGAGGGTGAACGACGAGGAAACGAGCGCTGCGGTGTGGGAAGCCCGCTACGGCGAGGCCCCAGTGTGGAGCGGGAGGCCCAACGCCGCGCTCGTGCAGCACGCCGGAGGGCTTCGCGCCGGGCGGGCGCTCGATCTTGGCTGCGGGGAAGGGGCGGATGCGATCTGGCTCGCCGAGCGGGGATGGGAGGTCACCGGCGTCGACGTATCCGCCACGGCGCTCGCCCGGGCACGCGCCCACGCGCAGGAGCGGGGCGTACACGTGCGATGGGTCGAGACCGACCTCGCCGAGTGGCAGGCCGACGCCCAGTACGACCTCGTGACCGCATTCTTCCTCCACTCGCCGGTGAACTTCCCGCGGGCGCAGATCCTGCACGCCGCCGCGAGCGCCGTTTCCCCCGGCGGGGTCCTGCTCATCGTGGGCCACGCGGA
>JAJYRV010000421.1 GCA_021793935.1 Actinomycetes bacterium
AGGCGGGAATCACGCTGGTCGGTTTTATGCGGGGGGAGAGCATGAACGTATACGCGAATCCGGAGAGGCTCTTCGATCTATGACCTTCGCTGCACGCGCGCACGTCGCTGCGCTGTTCCGCTATCCCGTGAAAGGCTTCACGCCCGAGGAGCACGAGCACCTCACGCTCACCGAAGACGGCCGCGCGGAAGGTGATCGGGTGTGGAGTTTCCGGTTCCCCGGCGGCACCACTCCCAGCAGCCGGGGCGGGCGCGACTACTGGCCCAAAGGGGATGGGCTGTGCCTGCGGGACTTCCCATCGCTTGCGCGGCTGCGGCTCGAGTACCTCACTTCTACCGGGGAGATTCGCCTCCGCGGTCCCAGTGGTGAGATCGGCACGTATCGGATGGGCACGGACCTGCCGGCGGAAAAATACCGGCTGGAGCAGGACGTCACGGATTTCCTCTTACGCTCCACCGACCGGCGCGGCCTCGACGGGAGGCTGCCGCTAGCGTTCATCGGTGACGGCCGCAAGCCCCGGTTCCAGGACCGGCCACGGGGGTATCTCACCGCGCATTCCCGGTCGAGCCTGGCCGAACTTTCCCACGTGCTGGGCACGCCGATCGATGAGCGGCGCTTTCGTTCGAACATCGCGATCGAGGGGCTGCCCGCGTGGGCCGAGCGGGATCTGGTTGGCCGCCGAGTGCGAATCGGCGAGCAGGAATTCGACGTTCATGCCCCGATCGTTCGGTGTTTAGCGATCAACGCGAACCCCGACACCGGGGAGCGGGACCTGCGGGTGTTGCAAAGCCTCACGCGCGGCCTCGGGCAGGCGGAGCCGGTGTTCGGGGTGTTACTTCTGCCCCAAGCGAGCACCGGCGACGCGCGGATCCGCGTGGGTGAGCAGGTGTCCGTCCTCTAGTTGACCGCACGCCCGAGCGGTATCACCAGCCACGTTCGGAAAGGCGGTGGGGAACGGGCTCATCGTCGACGTTGAGACCGACCATCGCCTCCCCCAGG
Organism: Actinomycetes bacterium; assembly: GCA_021793935.1. The sequence continues at coordinate 1,000 of JAJYRV010000421.1, forward strand.
CCCCGGGAAACCTCGGCGATCACCTCGGGGTTGTCGTAGTTCGCGGCGGCCTTGACGATCGCTTCGGCCCGCTGGGTCGGGTTGCCGGATTTGAAGATGCCGGAGCCCACGAACACGCCTTCGGCGCCGAGTTGGCGCATGAGGGCGGCGTCTGCCGGGGTCGCGATGCCGCCAGCGCTGAGCAGTGGAACGGGGAGTTTGCCCGCGCGAGCCACCTCTTGCACGAGGTCGAGTGGGGCCTGCAGTTCCTTGGCCTCCACGTAGAGTTCATCAGCCGGCAGCGCCCCGAGCCGGGCGATTTCCCGGCGGATCTGGCGCATGTGGGTGACGGCGTTGGAGACGTCGCCCGTGCCCGCCTCGCCCTTGGAGCGGATCATCCCGGCCCCTTCCGCGATGCGCCGCAAGGCTTCCCCAAGGTTGGTCGCGCCGCAGACAAACGGGGTACGGAACGCCCACTTATCGATGTGGTTGGCATAGTCGGCGGGGCTGAGCACCTCGGATTCGTCGATGAAGTCCACGCTCAGGGCCTCGAGCACTTGAGCTTCGACGAAGTGGCCGATGCGCACCTTGGCCATCACGGGGATCGAGACAGCATCGACGATTGAGGAGATCATGTCTGGATCGCTCGCGCGCGAGATCCCGCCCTGCGCACGGATATCCGCCGGGACCCGTTCCAGGGCCATGACGGCGATCGCTCCGGAGTCTTCGGCGATTTTCGCCTGTTCGGCGGTGACGACGTCCATGATCACCCCGCCGGTGAGGTGGTCCGCGACGCCGCGCTTTACGTGAGGAGATTCAGACATGAGGGCCTTCCCGTCGAGAACTCGCGACAACGAGTTCGCTCCCGAGTGTAGGCTCCCGACACGCAAGTTTCACATCCCGACCCGGAACGTCTCAGTCTGCGGCGGCGGGTCTCCCGCCGCTGAGTGGGAGCGTGCGCGGATAGCGCAGCGCGAACTTTTCGCACAGCACCGGCATATCAGGAGCGAAACCGTGGGTGGAGTACTCCCGCCAAAACCGCTCGTGGATTTCGCGCCACTGTCCTAGGCTGCGCGTCCCTTCCCCTTCGGCGTAGGCGTGCGCCTCCGTGACGTCGTTGAAAGGCACGGTCTTTACGCCGGTCGTTTCGATCACTGCTCCCGGCCTGCCCGCTCCATCGAGAATCACGCTCACGTCGCCCGTCTGGGGTGCGGTAGCGGGGTCCGCGTAGTCCCAACCCGAGGAGGATGTCGCCGTCTTAACACCGTCGAGTACCAGGGCGAGCAGCTCCTCGGCGTGCGCGGGAGTGGCGCCAAACGCCCACACGTCGTCCGGCTGCTCGGGAAGCCCAGGATCCTGCGCGCGAGCGCGGCGCCAGAACACCGCAAGGGGTGCGCCATCGCCGGGCAGAGCCGCGCCGCCGGTAGGTGTTGACGGTTCGCTCATTGTGGCCCCCTCGGCAGTTTCCGGCGGGCGCTGGGACTACCGGACGACGTATACGGTGCAGTCGGCGTGCTGGATGACGTCGCGGCTCACCGACCCGAGCAGGAGGCTCGCGAAGTCTCCCCGCCCGCGCGCCCCGACGACGATGAGGCTCGCCTCTTCCGCCGCATCCACGATCGCCCGCTCGGGCCGGCCGGAGATCACGACGAGATCAATGGAAACCTCGGGGTACAGTTCAGCAACTCGGTCCGCCGCGTCATGGGCGATACCGGCGGCCTCCCGTTGCCGCTGTTCACCTGAGGTGCC
>JAJYRV010000422.1 GCA_021793935.1 Actinomycetes bacterium
ACGGCGCCGGAACCGTACGGAGTGCTGAAAACCCTCGCCTCCGCCCGCGACGCGAACGAGACCGCGGCGGCGATGCTCCCCGGTCTGCACAACCATCCCGAGGCCGACCTCGAGGTGCTCATCCCCTTCTCCAGCGCGCGCAAGTGGAGCGCCCACAGCGATGGGCTGCACGGCTGGTACTTCGGTGCCCCAGACATCTTGTTCGCCGATGGCGAATACAGCAAGGTCGTCACGGAAGCTGTCGCGCTGCAAGCGCGGCGAGGAGCGCGTGTGCTCGCCCTCGGCTACGTGCCGATCCTGGAGGTACCCCGGATCGAGGATGACGATACCGACGCCCTGCCGCGCAAATTGCGCTTGGCCGCGCTCATCATCCTGCGGGAACGGATCCGGCCCGATGCCGCGCGCACCTTGGCGTACTTCAACGACCAAGGGGTGGACGTCAAGATCGTTTCCGGAGACAACCCCGCAACCGTCGCCGCGATCGCTCGCGCCGTCGGTCTCGCGGACGCGGACGGTATCGACGCCCGGGCCCTCCCGGAGGGCGGCGAGGCTCCCGAAGTCATCACCGGCCGAGTGTTTGGGCGGGTCACCCCGGAACAGAAACGCGGCTTCGTGCACACGCTGCAGAAGTCCGGCCGGACGGTCGCGATGACGGGGGATGGCGTCAACGATGCCCTCGCCCTGAAGGACGCCGACCTGGGGATCGCGATGGGATCGGGCGCCCCGGCAACGAAGTCGGTCGCCCGGCTCGTCCTTCTCGACGACAAGTTCGAAACGCTACCCGGCGTGGTCGGGCAGGGGCGACGGGTGATCGCGAACATGGAACGCGTGGCTGCGCTGTTCCTCACGAAGACGACCTACGCCGTCCTCCTCGCCGTCCTCGTGGCGATCATCGCCTGGCCCTACCCGTTCCTGCCTCGCCACCTCACCCTGGTGGGCGCCTTCACCATCGGTACCCCCGCGTTCTTCCTCGCGCTCACCCCGACGAACCAGCGCTATCGCCCGGGCTTCCTCAGCCGGGTCCTGCAGTTGGCGATCCCGTGCGGAATCATCGCGGGCCTCGGCGTTATCACCGTGTATGGAACGCTGCACGTGATGGACCAAGAGCTCCAAGCCTCGACTGGGGCGACGATGGTGCTCATCGTCATGGCCCTGTGGCTCCTGGGGATCCTCGCGCGCCCGTGGAACATCTGGCGAGGCGGGCTGGTGCTTGTGATGGCGACGGGATCGGCGACGATGATGGCCCTCGCCCCGGTGCGGGATTTCTTCGCGCTGCAGGTGCCCACCCCGTTCACGTGGCTCCTCGTGCTCGGTGTCGGAGCGATCGGCGCCGCGCTGATCGAGGGCAGTTATCGGGTACGCGCCCGCCGCCTGCGGCGCGCGACAAACGTGACGGACATGCCTAGGCTGGGGAATGAAGAACAGCCAGTGATAAGATAAGATATCTTGAGATCAAGATAGTTTGGACGAACGGAAAAGAGGACAGATCGTGAGTGATATCGATACCTTTTCCGCGAAAGGCACTCTCAACGTCGGCGGAACCGACTACGAGATCTACCGACTCAGCGCGGTCGACGGCCTAGAGCGGCTCCCCTACAGCCTGAAGGTGCTCGCGGAGAACCTTCTGCGCACGGAAGACGGCGCGAACATCACCGCCGAGCACATCAAGGCGCTGGCGAAATGGGACCCGAAGGCGGCCCCGGCAACCGAGATTCAGTTCACGCCCGCCCGAGTGATCATGCAGGACTTCACCGGTGTGCCGTGCATCGTTGACCTCGCCACGATGCGGGAAGCGGTCGAGGACCTCGGGGGCGACCCGAGCACGATCAACCCGCTCGCCCCCGCCGAACTGGTCATCGACCACTCCGTGCAGATCGACGTCTTCGGCCGCCCGGACGCGTTCGAACGCAACGTCGAGATGGAGTACCAGCGCAACCACGAGCGATACCAATTCCTCCGTTGGGGCCAGAGCGCCTTCGACGATTTCAAGGTCGTGCCGCCGGGTACCGGCATCGTGCACCAGGTCAACATCGAGTACCTCGCGCGGGTCGTGATGACCCGAGAGGTGGGGGGCGTGCTCCGCGCTTACCCCGACACCCTCGTGGGCACCGACTCCCACACCACGATGGTCAACGGCCTCGGCGTGCTCGGCTGGGGCGTCGGCGGGATCGAAGCGGAAGCAGCGATGCTCGGCCAGCCGGTGTCGATGCTCATCCCCAAGGTCGTTGGTTTCAAACTCAAGGGCGAAATCCCGACCGGCGTCACGGCGACCGACGTCGTGCTCACAATCACCGAGAAGCTCCGCGAGCACGGCGTGGTCGGTAAGTTCGTCGAGTTCTATGGCGAAGGGGTGAGCGAGGTTCCCCTCGCGAACCGCGCGACGATCGGGAACATGAGCCCCGAATTCGGATCCACCGCCGCGATGTTCCCCGTCGACGACGTCACCCTGGACTACCTGCGCCTCACCGGCCGCAGCGAGGAGCAGGTCGCCCTCGTGGAGGCCTACGCCAAGGAACAGGGAATGTGGCTCGCCCCCGGCCAGGACGGCTACATCGAACCGGAGTTCTCCGAGTACCTCGAGCTCGACCTCGCAACGGTGGTTCCCTCGATCGCGGGCCCGAAGCGCCCTCAGGACCGTATCGACGTGACGCGGGCGAAGGAACAGTTCCGCGCGGACCTGCGCAACTACGTCGTCGACGGCGAGGGCATCGAGAAGTCG
>JAJYRV010000423.1 GCA_021793935.1 Actinomycetes bacterium
CCGATCTCCTCCCCGACGCAGATGATCGGCGTGATTCCTGCGCCGTAGGCCGCCTTGGCTTTCGCATTGACGAGCTCGTCGGACTCGTCGTGGTACTCGCGCCGTTCGGAGTGTCCGACGACGGCGTAGCTCACCCCAAGTTTCGCGAGCATCGCCGCCGATACCTCGCCCGTGTACGCGCCCGATTCGTGGGCGGAGACATCCTGGGAGCCGTAGCCGATCGAGAGCTTGTCGGCGACGACCAACGTCTGCACGGAGCGTAGATCCGTGAAGGGTGGGATGACGACGACTTCTACGTCTGCGAAATCGTGCTTCGCGTCGGTGAGGGTCCAGGAGAGTTTCTGGACGAGGTGGGTCGCCTGGTGGTGGTCCAGGTTCATTTTCCAGTTACCCGCCATTAGCGGTGTCCGGGTGGTCATAGGTTGCCTTTCAGCTCAGAACGTCAATACCGGGGAGGACTTTCCCTTCGAGGTACTCCAGGGAGGCGCCGCCACCGGTGGAGATGTGCCCGAAGGAGTCTTCGTCAAAACCGAGGAGTCGCACCGCAGCTGCGGAGTCCCCGCCGCCGACGATGGTGAATCCGCCGCGCCCGGTGGAATCGATGAGGCCTTGCGCGACCGCTTTGGTTCCCTCCGCGAAGGCGGGAAACTCGAACACGCCCATCGGGCCGTTCCACACGACCGTGTTTCCGGCGGCGATGGTTTCCCGGAAGGTTTGCGCCGAATCCGGGCCGATGTCGAGGCCGATCTGGTCGGCGGGCATCTGCGCGGCCGGGACGGCGGTGGCGGGAGAATCGGCCGCGAACTTTGGTGCGACGAGGATGTCGGTCGGCAGGACGATCTCCACCCCTTCGCGCTTCGCGGTTTCCAGGTAGCCCTTGACCGTGTCGAGTTGGTCCTCCTCGAGCAGCGAGTTCCCCACTTCGTACCCCTGCGCGGCGAGGAAGGTGAACACCATTCCTCCGCCGATGCACAGCGTGTTCGCCTTGCCGAGGAGGTTCTCGATGACGCCGAGTTTGTCGGAGACTTTCGAACCGCCGAGGACGACGACGTACGGGCGAGCCGGGTCGGTGGTGGCCCGGGAGAGCGCAGCGATCTCCTTTTCCACGAGTTTGCCCGCGGCGCTGGGGAGGAATTTGGCGACGTCGTAGACGGAGGCCTGCTTGCGGTGCACGACCCCGAACCCATCAGAGACGAAAACGTCGGCTAGGTCGGCGAGTTCCCGGGCGAGGTCTTCGCGTTCGGAGTCGACCTTGGAGGTTTCGCGGGCGTCGAAGCGCACATTCTCTAACAGCGCGACCTCACCGTCGGAGAGGTCGGCGGCAAGTGCCCGAGCCGATTCGTCGACGAGGTCATCGGCGAGAGGGACCTCCGCACCGAGCAGTTCCCCGAGCCGGACGGCTACGGGGCGCAGCGAGAATTTCTCCTCGTATCCCTCGCCTTTCGGCCGCCCGAGGTGGGCCATGACGAGGACTTTCGCCCCGGCTTCGCGAAGGGCGTTGAGGGTGGGCAGCGCGGCCCGGATCCGGCCATCGTCGGTGATCGTCGTGCCGTCGAGGGGCACGTTGAAATCTGCGCGCACGAGAACGCGTTTGCCGGAGAGGTCTCCGAGGCTTTGCAGCGTTTTCATTTTTCTCCTCTCATGCCTGCGCCCGCAGGGCGAGCCTGCGGGCGCAGCGGAACGTGGGGGCCTAGAGGCTTTCGCCCACGAGGTTGGTGAGGCGAACGAGGCTGACCGAGTAGCCCCATTCGTTGTCGTACCAGGAGACAACCTTCACCTGGTCGCCGATCACCTTGGTGAGCCCGGAGTCGAAGATGGAGGTGTGCGGGTTGCCGATGATGTCGGAGGAGACGATGTCTTCCTCCACGTACTCGAGCACGCCCTTGAGTGCCCCCTCGGAGGCAGCCTTCATCGCGGCGTTCACCTCGTCGACGGTGGTCTCCTTCGAGGCAGTGAAGGTGAGGTCCGTGGCGGAACCGGTGATCGTGGGAACCCGCAGCGCGTAGCCGTCGAGCTTGCCCTTGAGTTCGGGCAGCACGAGCGAAACGGCCTTCGCCGCACCCGTGGAGGTGGGCACGATGTTCTGGGCGGCGGCGCGGGCGCGGCGCAGGTCGCGGTGCGGGCCGTCCTGGAGGTTCTGATCGCCGGTGTAGGCGTGGATCGTGGTCATGAGACCACGTTCGATACCGATCGCGTCATCGAGCGCCTTCGCCAGCGGGGCCAGGCAGTTCGTGGTGCAGGACGCGTTGGAGATGATGTGGTGGTTCGCCGGGTCGTAATCCTCCGAGTTCACGCCCATGACGAACGTGGCGTCTTCGTTCTTCGCCGGAGCGGAGATGATGACCTTCTTCGCGCCGGCATCGATGTGGGCCTTCGCGGCGGTGGCATCGGTGAAGAAGCCCGTGGATTCGATGACGATGTCGACCCCGAGGTCTCCCCAGGGGAGGTTCTTCGGGTCGCGTTCGGCGAACGCGCGGACCTTCTTGCCGTCAACGATGAGGTTCTCATCATCGTGGGTGACGTCGTCGCTGAACTTGCCCAGAACGGTGTCCCACTTGAGCAGGTGAGCGAGCGTCTTGTTGTCCGTGAGGTCGTTGACGGCCACGACCTCGATGTCCGCCCCTTCAGCGGCGATTGCGCGGTAGAAGTTACGGCCGATGCGGCCAAAGCCATTGATTCCGACGCGGATGGTCACAGTTTCCTCCTAGCGCGCCGTTGA
>JAJYRV010000424.1 GCA_021793935.1 Actinomycetes bacterium
CTGACGCCCGGAGCCGCCGCGTTGTTCCTCACGATCATCGCCCTCATCGCCGCCGTCGCCCAGATCACGCGCCGCAAACTCACCCCCGCGGTCGGCACGGCGGCTCCTGGGACCGGGACTGCGGGCTCCGACACGGCGCCCGCCGGCATGCCGAACATGGCGGGGATGACCAAAGTATTGAGTTACTTGCCCTTCATGACGGCGGTAATCGCCTCCGTCGTTCCGCTCGCCGCGGCGCTGTATCTGCTGACGACCACCTCGTGGACGCTTGGAGAACGCCTTGTGCTCAACCGCAAATACCTGCCGGCCCCCTGATCAGCGCGCTGCTGCGGACCTGCTAACTCACCCAGAGGTAAGGCGCCGCGCCCCGAACCCGCCCGGCGGCAGCTTGACCTGCGAGTTCGAGCGCCCCGTCCAACGACGTACCGCGAGCGGGTCGAAGCTCCGCGTCCGGCCGCAGCCCGGCGAGTTCGGAACGGATCTGGTGCATGAACCCTTGTGAATTCGCCAGCCCGCCGACGGCGCTCATCACGGGCGGAACATTCTCTTGCGCCGCGGCGCTGAGACTTGCGGCGGCGTGGGCGGCGGCGCGGGTGAGGATCTCGTGCGCGGCCCGATCGTTGTTAGCGAGTTCCACCACGTCGGCGGCGAAGGAGGCGAGCACGCCGGCGCGGTCGGGCTGGGTGTAGAACTGGGCGGGCCACTGGAGTGGGTCTCCGAATCGTGCTATTGCCGCCTGCAGCAGCGCAGTTCCGGCCGGGTCGACCCCGTCGTGCGCTGCCAGCGCGCGGTCGAGACCGCGCATTCCGATCCACGCGCCGCCGCCCCGATCGCCCAGCAGGTGACCCCAGCCATCCACCCGCCGCCACGCGCTTTCGCCGTCCCACCCGATCGCGATCGCCCCGGTGCCAAGCGAAATGACGGCACCAGGGGCGCCGCCGAGAGCCCCGAGGTGGGCGGTCACGGCGTCGATCGCAGCAGCCACCGGCACGTTAACGATCTGCGCGAGCCGGCCGACGACGCCGTCAGGGTCGCGAACGAGGGTAGCAAGCCCCGTCGCACCGATACCTACGGCCGAGATCTGCGGATACAACGAGGGCCACTGCCGTTCTGCGAGGGAGAGGAGTTCGCGAGCAACGGTTTCTGCTGACCCGCCCTCAGTGGTGACGGACACCCGTGGACCTTCGAGTTCGTATCGCTCGGAACCGGTAGCGAGCGCGATACGGCTGCCGGAGCCACCAATGTCGATTCCCAGGAGCATCTGCTCACCCTATTACCTATGGGTGCGAACGTTACTTGTTCATTCCGGCGGTTAGCCCCGAAACGATCTGCTTCGTCGCGATGAGGAACAGGATGACCAGGGGAATCGTGGCGAGGGTCAGCCCGGCGAAAAGCGTCGCCCAGTCCGTTTGGTACTCACCGAAGAACCGGGTGATTCCAACAGGCAACGTATATGCGCTCTTATCGCGCATGAGGATGAGCGGATAGAAGAAGTCGTTCCATACCGGCACGAACCGGAAAACGATGACGGTCGCGATCGCCGGTCGAACGAGCGGAAGATGCAGGCGCAGAAAGGTCGTGAGTGGACCTGCCCCATCGAGTTTTGCCGCTTCGTCGAGCTCGATGGGGAGTTGGCGAAAGAAGGCGGAGAGTACGAATGTGGAGAATGGTATCCCTAATGCGGCGTACACGAGGATGAGGCTGAGGCGACTCGAAGTCATCCCGACCGAATCAAGGAGGAAGAACAGGGGCAGGATCGCGAGGTAGACCGGCAACATGAGTCCGGAAAGGAATACGCCCTCAAGGACTGAGAATAGGCGGGAATCGGTGCGGGCGAACGCGTATGCCGCGAGGAGCGAGACCGCTGTGGAGAGGAGAACGGCAGCGACGGTGACGAACACCGAGTTGAAGAAGTACACGTCGAACGACGCGGTGACCCACGCCTTCTGGTAGCTCACCAAGGTTGGTTGCGTGGGTAAACCAAGTGGCTCGGCGGCCATGTCCTGGGTCGTACGCAGCGAATTCGAGAGCATGAGCACCAGCGGCGCCAGCGACACCAGCGCGTAGAGCCACAGGAAGCCGCCCGTGAATATCCGGGATATCGGCATCCGGCGGGAGGGTTTCCTCGTGGACGCCGCCGGTGTTGCGGTTACGGCCACCATGTCAGTACAGCCTCCTTTCGGCGCGGCGAAGCGTCGCGGTGATGGCGACGGCTACGCCGAAGATGAAGAGGAACAGCAGCGTCGCGATCGCGGAGCTGGTCCCGATTGCGTTGGAGGAGCCGGACTCGAAGGCGGTGCGATAGAACAGCAGACTCATCACGTCGGTGGCTCCCGCTGGGTTGCCCTGGGAGCCGCCGAGCGCGTAGGGGATCGGGAAAGATTCCATCGCGCCGATGAAGGTCAACACGCTCACCGTACCGATCGCGGGGATGAGCTGGGGCAGCGTGATGTGAAAGAAGCGCTGCCACGAGTTCGCCCCATCCAGCGACGACGCCTCATCGAGTTCGGCGGGCAACCCGCCCAGCGCAGCCCCGTAGAGCAGGACTGGGAAGCCAATCCACTGCCAGGCCGTCACGAACACGACCACCCAGATCGCCGTCTGTGGGTTACCAAGCCACGGTTGGGCGAACTGTCCGAGCCCGACCGCTTTCAGGAGCGCGTTCACGGGCCCGAACAGCGGTGAAAGCATGAGCGACCAGAGGTAGCCGATGAC